>NZ_CAXTAZ010000005.1:0-133182 GCF_964242715.1 uncultured Enterovirga sp. | reverse complement strand
TCGGCAAGATCGACCGGCAATCGCCCATCATGAATGCCAAGATCACGCAGGTGAATTTCAACCCGTTCTGGACGGCGCCGGCTTCGGTGGTCAAGAAAGACCTCATCCCGAAGATGCAGAAGGAGCCGAACTACCTCGCCGAGAACAAGATCCGGGTGTTCAGCCGCGAGGGCCAGGAGATCCGGCCCGAGACCATCAACTGGCGCTCGGACGAGGCGACCCGCTACATGTTCCGGCAGGATCCGGGCGGCGACCTCAACTCGATGGGCTTCGTTCGCATCAACATTCCGAACCCGCATGGCGTCTACATGCACGACACGCCCTCGAAGGGCATCTTCGGCGACGATTTCCGCTTCGTCTCCTCGGGCTGCGTGCGCGTGCAGAACGTGCGCGACTACATCACCTGGCTTCTCCGGGAGACGCCGAGCTGGGACCGCCACAAGATCGAGGACGTCTTCGCGGCCGGCTCCCGCACCGATGCGTCGCTGGCCCAGCCGGTCCCGGTCTACTGGACCTATGTCACGGCCTGGGCCGCCCCGGACGGCCTCGTCCAGTTCCGCGACGACATCTACAACCGCGACGGCCTGGGCGCCCGCATCCCGGTCGCAGCCGCCGGCCGCCCGACCGAGGCCGAAGCCGCCGACGAGACCGCGCTCCTGAACTGAACGGCTGGGATCCTCCCCCGCAAAGCGGGGGAGGGGGACCACGCGCAGCGTGGTGGAGGGGGCGCCCCCGTCCTCCCTCCGCGGCCGCCACCTCCCCGCTCTGCAGAGGAGAAGCCCCGCCACGCTCACCCCTGCCAGCGCCCCGATCCGAAGAACCCGCGCAGTTGCCGCGCTCCGGCCCGCCCATGCGGCCGCTCCCAACTCTACTCCCGGCTCCAGCGCGCACCGTGCCCGGATGGGCGCCGAGCCGCGCCCCGATCATCCGGGTCGAGAGCCGGGTCAGCTCCCAGAGCACCCGCGCCTCTCGCCTGACCTGCGGCGCATAGGGCCGCCCACGCCGATCGCCGCTCTCCGCGAGCGGCCCGGGTCGATGCCGCGAAGCGCCGGGACCGCGCCGGCGCCGATGGCCGCGTCCAGCCCCGCGCCCGGATCAAGACGGAGATCTGCGCCTGGCTCACGCCGACCTGCCGGGCGATCCGCGTTTGCGACAGGAGCGAGCGCGTGGCCAGGTCCCGCGCCGCCCGACGGCGTCCGCCGCATAGGGCCGCCCGCGCTGTCGAAAGTAGCGGGCCGGACGGGCGCGCCCGTCCCCATTCGGGTTGGGCCGAGCCCACTTTCGCCGCTTGCGCCACCGACAGAGGGTGGTCCGCGACACGCCCGTCCGGGCCGCGATCGCCGCGAAGGACAGCTCCGTCGTCTCGACCAGCCGCTGCGCCTCGGCCACGATCGCGGGCCCGAAAGGCCGCCCGCACCCGGCCGAGCGCCGCCCCGCCCGGGCGGGGCGAATCCACCCGTCCCGCCGGGCCAGTCTCCACACGCTCGCCTGCGCGATCCCGACCCGCGCCGCGATCTCCCGCTGCTTCAGCGCCGTGCCTTCCACGAGCGCCCGCACCGCCTCGAAGATTTCAGGGGAGTAGGGCCGGCCCTTTCCGACCCGGAGGCGACGCGAGGGGGAGGGACTGGAGGAGGACGGGATCAGCTCGAAGGCAGCGCGCATGCTCTAGGAATATAAACAGATCAACGCGGCGTCAAGAGATCTGACTGCGCGTCTAGGCGTAGCGGCATCATCGCTTCCGCTGAACTTCGGCTCAGGCTTGGCCGGCGTCAGGCGGCCTCCAGCCGCTCCAGCTCTCGCTCGAAGTCGAGCTTCACCTGAGCCGCCTCCTCCTCCGGAAGCCACAGCACCATCTGCGGCACGACTTTCCGGTAGAAGCGGACCTTGCGGGCGTCCCACGGCATCGTTGCCGCCGTCCTGGCCTGTTTCAGAATGTGGCTCAGGTGATTCCTGATCTCGGTCGGGGTCGGCGCGTAGGTCCGCGGCTCCCGCACAAGCTCGGGCTGGCCTGCGAACAGGTCCGGCTGCGGCCCGCCGAAGAGGTCGGGCTGGGCTGAGGTGCGGCTCATCCGGTCATTCTACCGCATCGGCCGAGGCGAGGGTGTGGCCGGCAGGACTTGTCCACTGCCGAGGTGCCGATCACGCCTGAGCCGATGCGTCCTCGTCGGCCGGGCGCTCCCGGAGCGCGCCAGCCTCGCGCAACTCCGCCTCGTGAATCATCTCCTCCGCCATGATGCGCTTGAGGAGATCCGCCTGGTCCGGCTCCCGTGCGACGAGACGACCCAGCACGTGCAGGAGGTCGAGCAGGTCGTCGGTGTAGGTATCGGGCCAGCTCTCCGGGATGATCTTCTCCAGGTCGGAAGGCGGCCGCCTGTCGCCGATGATCGGGCGGGAGCGATCGCGCTTCCGATAGCTAAACCACTGCCAGACGACCTGCTTGCCCGAGACCTCGTAGGCCCACATCGCCGGGCTGACATTCTCGACGTAACCGCCGCCTATTCAGCCGGCGCTTGCCGGCATCGTAACGCATGGTCTCCGGAAGCGGCTCCGGCGCGCCCGGAATCGCCCCCTCGATCGGGATGAACGGTCCCGTACCCTCCGGCATGCGGGGCGCCGACCGAGGCCGGCCCGCTTCTGGGTCGGCGAAGCGCTCGCCGTAGCAATGCAGCCAGACGATCTCGCGCCCGAGCGAGGCTGCCTCGGCGAAGAGCGCCGGATCGGCAGTGAGCGGCACCCGCAGGCCGGGCCGGACAAGGTCGGGCGCGAAGCGGGCCGTGAAAGCCGGATGGGCCATGATCGCCGAGAGGTAGGCCATCACGTGCTCTGCTAAGACAGGTGCGCCGTAGAAGCCTGAGAGGTGCGACAGCAACTCGGGCCGGACGTTTGGTTGAGTCGCGGCGCGATCACGCCAGAGAGGAAACACCCGGCCGCCGCGGCCGTGATAGTGGTGCATGTCAGGGATTACAGCAGCTATCGTGATGGATGGGCCGGATACTGGAGAGCGATCGTCGATAGCCGTAAGGTAGAACTGACTATCTGAACTGAGCTCCCAAAGCTGTGAGCGAGCTTGGCTCAACAGTCGGTGGTCAGGGGGGATCCACTGGCGATCGAACGAGCGGAAGGCATACCGAACGGGCTCTACAATCTGTTCCCGATCCCGGCTGATGCTGATTGGACGTGTCCGGTGCACCCCCAGGTCGACGCTGACCACCTTATCGAGCGTCCGATCCCGATCCGGATGAAAGAGTGCGTGCTTGCTGGCAGGACTCTTCGCCGCCTGCATCGCCGTCCAGCGGCGTCTTAGCGTCTCCGCGTCGGGTGCTATTACCCAGGTCCGGTGAGTTTTCACGCCCGGACTAGCCCAGTCAAAAAACTCCGGCACAGCCGGAAACTCGCCCCAGTCACCCGTCCGCTCCGGCAGGAGCGGATCGCGCCAGCCGGTTGGGCCGTCGACCCAACCCTCCCCATCGAGCCTGAGCTTGGCTAAGGAGTCGAATTTCAGTTCCCGATGTCCCTTCGGCAGCGCCGCAAATCGGACGCGCGCCGGCTCGCCGCGATTCTTCCCAACCGCCCGCGCCGCCAGTACAATGCAGATTTGCTGCTGCACGCCCTCGAATATGCGGGTCTGGACGTCCGGCTGATGTCCGTCCGACGAGCAATCAATCACCCAAATTTCGGAGCAGTCCCGGCGCAGGCCGGCCCGCATCTTTTGAAATCCGGGTCCGTTCAGGAAGCCCGCGGCCGTGATGAAGCAAATGAGCCCGGCTCGGTCGATCTCGGGTTCACCGGTCGTTGCATGGTGGTCTGACCCGAAGACCTTCCAAGTAGCCCATCGCCAGAAGTAGACGTACAAATTCTTGAGATGCTTCGTGCTCGCGCCGACGCCCCAGGATCGAGGCGGCGTCCATAGCTCTAGGGCTGAGGGCCGGCCGACGCTTCCGGCCTCGATCCAACCGCCACGTCCGGCTGCATCCACCTTGTAGGGCGGATTGCCGATCACGACGGTGATCCGCTCCTCGCGCTTCACCTTGTTCGCTGCGCGCCTGGAGGCCGCGATGGGCCCGCTTTGGAGCAGCCCTTCCTCCTCGACATAGGGATTGCCGAGCGTGTCGGTGATGAACAGGTTGAGGTCGGGAACGGCCGGCAAAGGGTCCTTCGGCGTCCGCATGAGAGCGGCCATTTCGGCGATGATGCGCAGTTGCGCCACCGCGAAGGGGCCGAACTGCAGCTCGAAGCCGACCACCCGGGACGCGGCGGCCCGGATCGCACCTGGCACGGCGCCAGCGCCTTTGTCCGTCCGCACCGTGTCGGCGATCCGGCGCAGCACGCCGAGGAGGAACGTGCCGGTTCCGACGGCCGGGTCGGCCAGCGTCACGTCGGAGGAGGCGAGGCCGGCGGCACGATCGAAGAGCGGACCGCGCAGGGCTTCGTCGACCAGCCGCACCATCGCGGCGACGACCTCCGGCGGCGTATAGTACGAGCCGGTGCGCTTACGCAGCGTGTTGTCATAGACGGCCAGGAACTCCTCGTAGAAGTACAACCAAGCGTCGGGCGAATCCTTGCTGATCGTCGGCCAGTCAACCTCCTCCAGGACACGCGTGAGCGTGCCGAGCGAGGTCTTCAGCGCCTCGTGGTTGGCAGGATCGTCGGTGAGCAACCGGAGCGCCGTACCGATCAGCGAACTGGATTGTCGCAAGGCGGAGGCGGCCGGCTCGATCCCGCCCGCAAGCGAGATGCCGCGCGCCCGCGCGACCAGGAGCCCGAAGGTGACCGCCTGGGCGTATCCATCGGCGAATTGCGCGTCGTTCGCCTCCGGGAAGAGGAGCTTGCGCCAGTCGGTCGCGAGGTCGGTCAGGCCCTTGTTGCCGCGCCCCATCTGCTCGACCACCTCGTCGCGGAGGAAGCGGCAGAGCCGCGCCGCCACGGGCGCGAGCTTTCGGGCCGTCTTCGGCGTGATCGGGTTCCAGCCGAGAAAATTGTCGATCAGCGCGAGCAGCGTATCCGGCGCGGAGAGCTTTGCACCTGCTGATCCGACGTCGCCGTCGAGTCGAATGACCGAGCCCTGCCGTTCCCCGTCCTGCCAAAGGCTGAAGCTGTTGCCGTCGGTGTAGAGCAGGTTCGGCAACTTGCTGAGCTTCGACCATTGCGCCTTGTCGTGCAGATCGGTGAAGCCCTTCGGGTCGGCGCCCTTGCCTGGCGCCTTCACTTCGATGAAGCCGATCAGCGCGTTGTTGCGAGTGACCGCATAATCCGGCCGCGTCTGCAGGTCGCGCATCGTGGTCTCGCCTACGAGCTGGACGGCGCCGGGGGGCTGGCCCGCCACGATCGACAGCTGGCTGACGAGCGTCTCCAGCGGGCCGCGGAGCTGGTCCTCAGGCGCGCCCTTGATGGCGGGGTTGGCGAGCTTGGCCTTGGCGCTCGCCCCGAAAGCGGAGATGGCTGTCTGAAGCGTGTGCTGCGCCAAGGCGGGGCCTCGAGGTTCAGCCTTTGGTGTCAGTATCGACGCGGGGGATCAAGCCTCGGTGAGCGAAGCACGGGCGAGCCTACCGTTTCGCCAACCCCAGATCCCCCAGCACCGCCTCGCCCCGCGCCACGAACCCCTTGAGATAATCCGGGAACACGCCCGGGGCGTCCCACACCGGCTGGATGCCGCGGCCCTTGAGGCCGTCCTGGACGTCGGGGCGGGCCATGGCGCGCTGAGCGGCCTCGGCGATGCGGGCGCGGCGGTCGGCCGGGATGCCCTTGGGGGCGACGAGGGCGAACCAGTTGGAATAGGCCCAGTCGATCTTGTTCTCCATCAGCGTTGGTACGTTCGGGAGCGAGGGCGAGCGCTGCTCGGACATGATCGCGATCGTTCGGACCCTGCCGGCATCCAGCATCGCCTTGGCCTCGGCCGGGGCGCCCGTGAACATGGTGAGCCCGCCGGCCGCGAGGTCCTGGAGGGCGGGTGCGCCGCCTTGGCTCGGCACCCATCGGATGCGGTCGGCCTCGAGCCCGGCCGCTCGGAGGAGGCCGCCCATCGCGATGTGCCAGGACCCGCCCGTGCCGGTGCCGGAACTCGTATAGGTGCCCTTGGGCTTGGCCTTCAGGTCCCGGAGGAGGTCGTCCAGCGAGGTCCAGGGCGAATCCGCCTTGACGGTGACGCCGGCCGGAAGCAGCGCCACGCGGGAGAAGAGGTCCAGGCTGTCGGGCGTGAACTCGCCGAGGCCCAGCGCCTTGTAGAAGGCGATCTCGGGCGAGGCGACGCCGAGCGTGTAGCCGTCGGGCGCGGCGTTCGCCATGGCGGAATGGCCGGTGAGCCCGCCGCCGCCGGTCCGGTTGACCACGTTCACGGGCACGCCGAGCTCCTGCTGCAAGCCGGCCGCGACGTAGCGGGTCACGGTGTCGGCGCCGCCGCCCGCCGCCCAGGGCACGATGATCGTGACCGGCCGGTCCGGAAAAGCCTGGGCCGCTCCCGCCCAGGCGAGCAGCATCCCGAGCGCCGCCGCGGCGCGTGTCACCAGACCCATCACGAACCTCCCGAACCGACGCTCTCAGGCATTTAGGGGAGAGTGGCGGGTCGGGTGGAACGACGTCAAGCGCGGCGGGCGCGCGGCGCGCTCCCCTTCCCCTTGAGGGGAGGGGCCGGGGGTGGGGTGGTGCAGGAGGAGCCCTGGGCGGTGCCTCCTGCACCACCCCCACCCCGGCTCGAAGCTCCGCTTCGACTCGGCCCTCCCCGCAAGGGGGAGGGTAGGCGCGCGTTGCTCAGCCGTGCGTTTGCCGCCCCATCGCCCCGCGTGCTAACCCGCACCATCCCTCGCGCGAGCCCTGCCATGTCCGCCAGCCCCGCCGCATCCGGCTATCAGTTCTCCAACTCGTTCTTCTCGGCGTCGCTCGCCGACAGCGATCCCGAGATCGCCCGCACGATCGAGCTCGAGCTCGGGCGGCAGCGGGACGAGATCGAGCTGATCGCGTCGGAGAATATCGTCAGCCGGGCCGTGCTCGAGGCGCAGGGCTCGGTGATGACGAACAAATACGCGGAGGGCTATCCGGGCCGGCGCTATTACGGCGGCTGCCAGTTCGTGGACATGGCCGAGACCCTCGCGATCGAGCGCGCCTGCCGGCTGTTCGATTGCGGCTTCGCCAATGTGCAGCCGAACTCGGGCAGCCAAGCGAACCAGGCCGTGTTCATGGCGCTGATGAAGCCGGGCGACACCTTCATGGGGCTCGACCTCGCCTGCGGCGGCCATCTCACCCACGGCGCGCCCGTGAACATGTCGGGCAAGTGGTTCAACGTCGTGAGCTACAAGGTGCGGCCGGATGACGGGCTCATCGACATGGACGAGGTCGCCCGCCTTGCCGAAGAGCATCGCCCGAAGGTGATCGTCGCCGGCGGGTCGGCCTATTCGCGCCATTGGGATTTCGCGCGCTTCCGCGAGATCGCGGACGAGATCGGGGCCGTGTTCTTCGTCGACATGGCGCATTTCGCCGGACTCGTGGCGGGCGGGGCGCATCCCTCGCCCTTCCCGCACGCCCATGTCACGACGACGACGACGCACAAGACGCTGCGGGGGCCCCGCGGCGGCATGATCCTCACGAATAACGAGGCGCTGGCGAAGCGGTTCAACTCGGCCGTGTTTCCGGGCCTGCAGGGCGGGCCGCTGATGCATGTCATCGCGGCCAAGGCGGTTGCCTTCGCCGAGGCGCTGCGGCCGGATTTCAAGCTCTACGCCCATGCCGTGGTCGAGAATGCGCGCGCGCTCGCCGACACGCTGATGTCGGCCGGCTACGACATCGTCGCGGGCGGCACCGACAACCACCTCATGCTGGTCGATCTCCGCTCGCGCAAGCTGACCGGCAAGCTCGCCGAAGCAACCCTGGGTAGAGCGCATCTGACCTGCAACAAGAACGGGATCCCCTTCGATCCCGAGAAGCCGATGGTGACGTCGGGGATCCGGCTCGGCACGCCCGCCTGCACCACGCGCGGTTTCGGGCCGGCCGAGTTCCGGCGGGTCGGCGAGATGATCGTCGAGGTGCTGGACGGGCCGTCGCGGAACGGCGAGGCCGGCAATGCCGCGACCGAGGCGGCGGTCGGCGCGCGGGCGAGCGAGCTGACGCGACGCTTCCCGGTCTACTAGACGGACGGCGCGTCCGGTGCGCTGTCCGTTCTGCGGGAGCCTCGATACGCAGGTCAAGGATTCGCGTCCGGCCGACGACGCCTCCTCGATCCGCCGCCGCCGGGTCTGCCCAGACTGCGCCGGGCGGTTCACGACCTTCGAGCGGGTGCAGCTGCGCGAGCTGATGGTCGCGAAACGCTCCGGCCGGCGCGTCCCCTTCGACCGCGACAAGCTCGGCCGCTCGATCGAGGTCGCGCTGCGCAAGCGGCCCGTCGACCGGGAGCGCGTCGAGCGCCTGATCAGCGGCATCGTGCGCCAGCTCGAAAGCTCCGGCGAGCCCGAGGTGACGAGCGAAGCGGTCGGCGAACTCGTCATGCATGCCCTGAAGAGCCTCGACGACGTCGCCTATGTGCGGTTCGCGTCGGTCTATAAGGACTTCCGGGAAGCCCGTGATTTTCAAGAAATTTTGGGATCGCTTGCGAGCCCGGACGGGGAGCCTCTTCCCGCTCCGACCGAAACTCCGTGAGCCGGGCGGAGATCGACGCCGAAGACCGTCGCCTGATCGCAGCCGCGATCGCGCTCGGCTCGCGCCATAACGGCCTGACCTGGCCGAATCCGAGCGTCGGCGCGATCCTCGCTCGCACCGGGGAGGATGGGGGGGCCTGCATCCTGGCGCAGGGCGTCACCGCCCGGGGAGGGCGGCCCCACGCCGAGCCGGCGGCCATCGCGGCGGCGGGGCCCGCCGCCCGGGATGCGACGCTCTACGTGTCCCTCGAACCCTGCTCGCATCATGGTCGCACGCCGCCCTGCGTCGAGGCGATCGTGGCGGCCGGGATCCGGCGCGTCGTCTCCGCGGTCGAAGATCCCGATCCGCGTGTCGCCGGGAGAGGCCATGCCATCCTGCGCCAGGCCGGGATCGCGGTCACGACCGGGATCGGCGGGGCCGAGGCGGAGCGCGCCCATCGCGGCCACCTGACGCGCATCCGGCTCGGTCGTCCTGCGATCACGCTGAAGCTGGCCCGGACGGCGGACGGCTATGCTGCAGGCGCCGAAGGCGAGCCCCGCCTGATGATCTCGGGCGAGGGGGCCGGCGCCCGCACCCACCTTCTCAGAGCGCATGCCGATGCCGTCCTGATCGGCGTCTCGACCGCGCTCGCCGACGACCCGCGTCTCGACGTGCGCCTGCCGGGTCTCGAGGACCGCTCGCCCGTCCGGATCGTGCTCGATAGCCGCCTGCGGCTACCGCAGGACGGCAAGCTGGCCCGCGGCGCGCGCGAACGGCCGACCTGGGTCGTGTGCGGGCCCGACGCCGAGCCCGCCGCGGAACGGCGCCTGACGGAATGTGGGGTTGGGGTGATCCGCATGCCCGAGGGCGGGTCCGCCTCGCTCGACCTCCGGGCCGTGATGACGTCGCTGGCCGCCCGCGGGCTGACCCGGATCCTGTGCGAGGGCGGCCCGACCCTCGCCGAGGCCCTGGCCGAGGCCGATCTCGTCGACGAAGCTGTCCTTGTGACGAATGCACGGGCGCGCGGTCGCGCCGGGCTTCCGGCGATCGGGACGGCGCTGGCCCGACGCCTCGCCCTCGACATGCGGCCTGTCAGGACCGACATCGCAGGAGACGACACGATCGACCATTTCGAGAGGGCAGCATGTTCACCGGTCTCGTAACCGATGTCGGCCGGATCGCGTCGGCCTTCGACGGCGAGCGCCTGCGCCGCTTCCGGATCGACTGCCGCTACGACCCGGCCACGATCGCACTCGGCGCCTCGATCGCCTGCGGGGGTCCCTGCCTGACCGTGGTGGCCGCGGGGCCGCAGAACGATGGCGCATGGTTCGAGGTCGATGTGGCCGCCGAGACGCTGGCCAGGACGAGCGCGGCCGCGTGGCGGACCGGCACGCGGCTGAACCTGGAGCGCTCGCTCCGGATAGGCGACGAACTCGGCGGCCACATCGTGACCGGCCATGTCGACGGCACGGCAACCATCGTCGCCCGCGAGGAGGTGACCGGCGGCGAGTGGGGCACGACCGCCCGCTTCACGTTGCGGGCGCCCGCGAAGGTCGCCCGCTTCATCGCCGAGAAGGGCTCGGTCACGCTCGACGGCACCTCGCTGACCGTGAACGCGGTCGAGGGCGACACCTTCACGGTGCTGCTGATCCCGCACAGCCTCGCGGTCACGACGTGGGGCGAGCGCCGGGCCGGCGACCTCGTCAATCTCGAGGTGGACCTCATGGCCCGCTACGCCGCGCGGCTCGTGGAGGCGACGCAACCCGCCTCGGGGGTTGAGAGCGGGGCCGAGAGGTCGTAACCCGACATGGCTCCGGCCCGACGGGCGGCTGAGCCGCGGCTCTGCCCCGCATGAGCGTGGAAGCGTTTCAAGCGTAACGGACGTTGGTCGAACCGGCATCGGTGGCCTGCCTCGGTCGCCGGGCGTCGCGCGCAGCACCTGTCAAAGGTCGAAATTCGGCCCTTCATCGAAGACGAGAATGATCACGCAGCACACACAGACCGGCTCGTCCGAGCTCCTTCCCGATGCCAGGATCCTGATCGTGGAAGCACGCTATTACGACGGCATCGCCGACGAATTGCTGCAGGGCGCGACCGCCGCGCTCGCGGCTGCGGGTGCCGCGTCCGAGATCATCACGGTCGACGGGGCGCTGGAACTCCCGGTCGCGGTCGCGATCGGCCTCGACGCCGCGGACGTGGCCGGCCGGCCGTTTCAGGCCGCGATCGTGCTCGGCTGCGTGATCCGCGGCGAGACGGGCCATTACGACATCGTGGCCGGCGAGAGTGCGCGTGCTCTGATGGACCTCTCTGTGTCGCGCGGCATCCCGATCGGCAACGGCATCCTGACCGTGGAGAACGAGGAGCAGGCCTGGGCCCGCGCCCGGGTCTCCGAGATGGACAAGGGCGGCGGGGCGGCAAGGGCCGCCCTGTCGGTGCTGCGGGCGACCCGACGACTCGAGGAACGCCTCCGTGGCTAAGCCGGCTGAACGCAGCGCCGCCCGGCTCGCGGCCGTGCAGGCGCTCTACCAGATGGAGGTGGCCGGCAAGGGCGTCACCGACGTGATGGCCGAGTTCGAGAGCTTCTGGATGGGGCGCGAGGTCGAGGGCGTCACCTTCGGCCAGGCCGAGAACAGCTTCTTCCGCGCGCTTCTCGTCGGCACCGTGGAGCAGCAGCGCGCCGTCGACCCCGCCGTCGACACGGCGTTGTCGGCCGGGTGGCCGCTGGCGCGCGTCGAGGCCGTGTTGCGGGCCATCTTGCGCGCCGGCGCCTACGAGCTCGCCTTCCGGAAGGACGTGCCGGCCCGGGTGGTGATCTCGGAATATGTCGACATCGCCCACAGCTTCTACAGCGGCGACGAACCGGGTCTCGTGAATGGCGTCCTGGACTCGGTCGCCCGCGAGGCGCGACCGGGCGAACTGCCCGAGCGCTCCGGCCGGGCGGCCTCGAAGGCCGGAACCTGACCGGTCTTGTCCCGCCCGGACGAAGACGACCTCATCGCGCGCTACTTCGCCCCGCTCGCCGGGCCCGGAGGTCTCTCTCTCCTCGATGACGCGGCGCTGATCGCGCCGGAACCCGGATGCGAGATGGTCCTGACAGTGGATGCCCTGGTGGAGGGCGTCCATTTCCTGCCGGATGATCCGCCGGAGAGCCTTGGTGCAAAGGCGCTCGGCGTGAACCTGTCGGACCTTGCCGCCAAAGGCGCCGACCCGGTGGGCTTCCTCCTGGCGCTCGCCCTGCCGGACGGCTGGACCGAGGACTGGCTCGGCGCCTTCTGTTCAGGACTCGGCGCGGCTGCGGCTGCAGCCGGATGCCCGCTGCTTGGCGGCGACACGGTGCGGGCCGCGGGACCGCTCGTCCTCTCGGTGACGGCCCTGGGGCAGGTCCCGGCCGGCCGCATGGTCCGCCGCACCACCGCGCGTCCCGGCGACCTCATGGCCGTGACCGGCACGATCGGCGACGCCGTCCTCGGCCTCGCCCTCCTGCGCGGCCGCTCCGAGCCTTGGGATGCGGCGCTCGCCCCCGCCGACCGCGCCTTCCTGATCGACCGCTATCGCGTGCCGCGGCCCCGCCTCGCGCTCGCGCCCGCCCTTCGCGATCATGCCTCGGCCGCGATGGACGTCTCGGACGGGCTTGCGGGCGACGCCGCGAAGCTCCTGCGGGCGAGCGGAGTCGCCGGCCATCTCGACCTCGACCGCATCCCGCTCTCGCCCGCCGCGCAGGCGGCGCTCGCTTCCGCGCCGGCCGCGCCCGCGGCGCCCGTGCTCCTGGACCGGCTCGCGGGCGGCGGCGACGATTACGAGATCCTGTTCACGCTTCCGCCCGAACGCTGGGACGCGATGCGGCGCGACGCCGCCGCCATCGGCCTCGCGCTGACGATCGTCGGCGAGGTGAGGGACGGAGAGGGGCCGCTCGCGCTGCGACGCGGCGGCTCGCCTACCACGATCGCCAGCCCCTCCTTCCAGCATTTCGGGGCATCGCCCGCGTAAGCGCGTGATCGGCCGCGTGTGGGGCGTGGCTGGTCGGAGAGATGGCAGGAAGTGGAATGGCCGGTCCCGACCCCATCGTGGACAAATGGTCATCGAGCGAGCACGCTCGAAACGCGCCGGTCGATCCTGTCCCGGCGATGGCCTGGAGGGTTCGTGGCGAGCGCTTTCCCGCATGGCACTGTCCACGAGGCAGGCGAAGACCTCCAAGCCGCCTTGCGGTCGGATCCGAAGGTCTATGCGCTTTGGGAACGCCTGACGCCGCTCGGTCGCAACGAGTTCATCTGCTGGGTCGACGACGCGAAGCAGCCGACGACGCGCCAACGCCGCATCGCGCGAAGCCGTGACGAGCTTCTGGAGGGAAAGAAGCGGCCATGCTGCTGGTCGGGCTGCATTCACCGCACCGACAAGCCTCCCAGTCGCTGGCAACAGGCCGTCCTGATCGACCGGCGAGGGAAAAGCGGCTCGTAGCCGGAAAGCGGAAAGCCGCCAGTCCGCTTTCGACCCCACTCGGACCTCTAGTGACGGAGGGCAGGCGGGATAATCGGATGATGCCAGATCATTCGGCATCCAGAGAAAACCTGTCATTCCCGCTTAACGTAGATACTCAGTGCTCGGAGGAGGAGGGAAAGGATCGAGCATTCCAGATCAAAGGCCGTGCTCGGAGCTTCGTTGGTGCATAAGCAGATCCTCGAAAAAAATTGGTCGATAAGGGCGGGGCCGTGGATGGAGCCCTTATCGCCAGCGTCACGGAAAACCTTGCCAGGAACGTCCGGGATGAAGGCTGTGCGGAACTCATCAGGTCCAAGGCCTTCGAGTATTGGCTCAGAATGGGCGACAGAATTATCTGAGAACGATCCCTTCTTCAGAATCGTATATTCTGACTTCCAACTCGTTGTGCACTTACAGCGACAAGATTGCGTTCGGCATATCGAGCGATCCTATGCCTGCCAAGCGTGCTCGATGATTACTTTAAATGAGACGAAACGGCCAGAGAATAGGTGTCTCGTCGGCAGACGTGGTTGTCTCTCGAAGGTGGAACATGAGCGAAGCGTGTCAGGGAGACACAGCTAGTCCGCTGCGAGTGGCGGTTGTGATGGCGGTCATCGTGGCGTGGGTCTCTGCGCTCTTCGCCGTGATGATCGGCGCCTCGCGCGTCACCGGACATCAGCTGGACGCATGGCGTGCGACGACTCCCACGCAGACGTTCTGGGGCATCCAGGGCTCCGAATTATACGACAAGACGCTCATCATGCTGCTGGTCATCTTCGGCTTGTGGCTGATCGTAAGAGCAACGGAGCGACCGCGCGATTGGGGGCCGGTTCTCGTCTTCGTTCTGGTGGCCTATGGCTTGGCGCTGCTGTTCGTGGGGCAGGCACGGTACGCGATCACGCGGACGGACCTGATCGTCCACTCGCTCCTGCCCTGGAATCCGGCGGTTCGGGTGCCGCTCGCCTCGACCGCCGTGGTTTCGCGCGGCTGCACCCGGACCTACCGGCGCACGAACACGGTGATCTTCCGCGTTCGTTACGGGTCGGCGAGCGACGACATCGTCAATCTCGGCGCGGCCGTCGGTTGGCGGAATAATCGGCAATGGCTGGAGGCGATGCGGTCCTACGACGACGGCCGGTCGTCATCGCTGCCGCAGGAAGCACGCGAGGGCGTGGAACTCGACCGCAATTGCCTGTCGGCGATGAGCTTTGGGATGAACGACGAGCAGCGGGCGCGCTTCCGCCGGCTTCTTCAGTGAAAAGCTGAGGGCGCGACCGAACCACCGACAGGCGCAGAGCCGGCGGCTCAGCGCGCCAGGATGTCCCGTCGCGGCGACTTTGACGGGAGCTGGCATCCGCATATAATCCTACTATGCAAGACGACGCTGCCCACCCGGGCCCGGTGCCCGCGCCCTGCTCGCTCCGGAGCCCGACCGGTCGGGGCCGGCCTTATCCACCGGAGGGGGTCGCGGCGGTGCGGGCGCTCGTCGAGGGGTCGGCGCTGCGGTTCGCCGAGATCGCCGAGCGGACCGGAATCGGCGAGGCGACGGTCGCCCGATGGGCGCGCCGCTTTCGCTGGACGAGGCCGGCCGCTCGCTGCAACGCGGCGCGGCCGGTCCCGAACCCGGCCGAAACGGATCGAGCCCGACTTCCTGATGTTGGAGACCTTTGCGCGGGCTCTCTCCCTCCCCGGAGGGGAGGGCCGAGTCGGCGAAGCCGAACCGGGGTGGGGACACCCGGCCCCGTGACCCCACCCCGGTTCGAAGCTGCGCTTCGACTCTCCCTCCCCTCCGGGGAGGGAGAACGCGTCTCGTGCAACGCACTCCTTGCTGACGTGCTCGCCGTGGCCGACCTCTGGGCGGCTCCTCCGGGCGAACAGACCGCCTACCGGCGCTATGGCCCGGAGGACCGCGAGGCGGCGCGCGCCCTCGTCGAGGGATCGCGGCTCGGCCTGGAGCGGATCGGGCTCGCGCTCGGGATCGGCGCCGCGACCCTGTTTCGCTGGAAGAAGCGCTTCCGGTGGCGGCGACCGCCGGCGCCGGCAAGGCCCGGGCCGATGTTCTTCCGCGCGCGACGCCGGGGGCGGCCGTACGGCGGCGACGCGGTCAGCAGGGCGCGGGACCTCGCGACCGGCTCGCTCATGTCGCAAGCGCAGATCGCCGCGCAGGCCGGCGTGAGCCAGGCGACCGTGTCAAACTGGATCGCGCGGCGCGGGTGGGTTCGGCCGGAGCCGAAGCCCGGGAGCCGCCGCTTCGCCGCTTCGCGACGCACCGCCCCGACGGTCACGAGCGGCGACCGCCGCGGCCGGGCCTACTCTCCGGACACCGTGGCCGCGGCAAGGCGGCTCTGGGAGCAGACGCTTCTCCCGTCCGCCCTGATCGCCGCCCGGCTGCGGGTCACCGCGGTGACCGTGGCCCTTTGGGCGAGACGGAAGGGCTGGACCCGCCCACGCGACCTCCCCGACGCACACGGCCGCTACCCGGGGCGACGGCGGCCAAGACGGTAGCGATGCCCACCTTCATAATGGGAGGTCATGCGCGACGCGGCCGCTCCCGTCATTGCGAGGAGCGACAGCGACGAGCAACCCAGGGCAGGCGCCCGGGGGCTTGGGTGACTTCGCTGCGCTCGCCATGACGCGTGGGTGTCTGCACGCGGCAGCCTGCGGCGGACGTTCCGAACGCGATCGCCCGCAGCCGCCGGAGATGAAAACCACCGCACGGCGCTGCTACACAGGGCTCTCATTCTCCGAACCGCTTGACCCTCGGGAGCTTTCTCCCCTTCTGGCCCGCATGACCACCGACGCGAGCGCGACCTGGCGCCAGAATGCCGGCACCCTGGCCGTCGCGCAGGCGCTCGGCGGCGCGAATCCCTCGATCGTGGTGGCGCTCGGCGGCCTCGTCGGCGCGACGCTCTCGCCCGATCCGAGCTATGCGACCCTGCCGGTCAGCCTGCTCCAGCTCGGGCTCGCGGCCGGCACCATTCCGGCGGCCATCCTGATGGCCCGGCTCGGACGGCGCGGCGGCTATCTGGTCGGCGGCGTGATCGGCGTGGTCGCCGGCTCCGTCGCGGCGGCCGGGATCGCGGCCGGGTCGTTCCTGGTCTTCTGCCTCGGCACCTGCCTCGCCGGCTTCTACTCCTCCTACGTCAACTCCTACCGTTTCGCGGCGGCCGACAACGTTCCGCCGGAATGGCGGGCCCGCGCCATATCCTGGGTCATGATGGGCGGAATCGCGGGCGGCGTCATCGGGCCCCAGACCGTGATCTGGACCCGCGACCTGGTCCCGGGCGCCCCGTTCGCCGGGGGATTTCTCGGACAGGCCGCGCTGGCCCTCGTCTCGATCGCGGTGGTGGCGAGGCTGCGGGTGCCGCCGGCCGCGTTGGTCCCACTCTCGAGAGGGGGAGGCCGCCCGCTGGGAGAGATCGTGCGGCAGCGGCGCTTCGTGATGGCGGTGGTCGCCGGACTGGTCTCCTACGGGCTGATGAGCCTCGTCATGACGGCCGCGCCGCTCGCCATGGTCGTCGAGTGCGGCCTGTCGGTGGATTCCGCGACGCTCGGCATCCAGTGGCATATCCTGGCCATGTTCGGCCCGAGCCTCCTGACCGGGCGCCTGATCGGGCGCTTCGGCAACGTGCCGGTGACGGCAACCGGCCTCGCGATCACGGCGGCCGCAGCGGTGGTCGGCCTGATGGGCCGGGACACTGCGCATTTCTGGGTCGCCCTCACGCTTCTCGGGCTGGGCTGGAACCTCTCCTTCATCGGCGCGACCTCGATGGTGACGGATTGCTACCGGCCGGAGGAGCGCGCCAAGGTCCAGGCCGTGAACGACCTCATGGTCTTCGGCACGGTCGCGATCGCCTCTTTCTCGTCGGGCGGCCTCCTCGCCTTCGGCGGCTGGCAGACCGTGAACTGGCTCGTGTTCCCCTTCGTGGTCCTGGCGCTCCTCCTCCTCGCCTTCGCGCGGGGTCCGGACAGGGTGGTGACATCCTAGGCGGAGCGCGAACGCTCTGATTGCGATCCGGTCAAAAGTTTGGCATCACGGCGGCGCAAATCCGCGAGCGTCGCAGGACGGGCCGCGGTCGCGTGCGCGTGCACCGGCCCGAAGCTCCGACGCGCCGCCTCTCCGCCGACAGCAAGGGTTCGAGATGACAGCCATCCTCCTCATCGTGCTCGGAGGCGCTCTGTCGATCGCCTATGGGATCTGGGCGATCAACGACGTCATGAAGCGCGACGCCGGCACCGCGCGGATGCAGGAGATCGCAGGGGCGATCGCGGAGGGCGCGCAGGCCTATCTTCGTCGCCAATATCTCACCATCAGCATCGTCGGGATCGTGCTGTTCGCCATCCTGGCCTGGCTTCTCGGCATCTGGGTCGCGGTCGGCTTCGCGGTGGGGGCGATCCTGTCCGGCGTGGCCGGTTTCATCGGCATGAACGTGTCGGTCCGGGCGAATGTGCGCACGGCACAGGCCTCGTCGGTCTCGCTCGCGGACGGGCTCGACGTCGCCTTCAAGTCGGGCGCCGTGACCGGGATGCTGGTCGCCGGCCTCGCGCTCCTCGGCGTCACCGTCTATTACGCGGTCCTGACCCGAATGCTCGGCTACGCGCCGGCGAGCCGCATGGTGATCGACTCGCTCGTCGCGCTCGGCTTCGGGGCCTCGCTCATCTCGATCTTCGCCCGGCTCGGCGGCGGCATCTTCACCAAGGGCGCCGATGTCGGCGCCGACCTCGTCGGCAAGGTCGAGGCCGGCATCCCCGAGGACGACCCGCGCAATCCCGCGACCATCGCCGACAATGTCGGCGACAATGTCGGCGATTGCGCCGGCATGGCGGCCGACCTGTTCGAGACCTACGCCGTCACCATGGTGGCCACGATGGTGCTCGCCGCCATCTTCTTCAACGGTCAGCCCATCCTCGAGACCATGCTGCTCTACGCGCCCTGCATCGGCGCCGCCTGCATCGTCACCTCGATCATCGGCACCTTCGCCGTGAAGCTCTCGCAGAACGGCTCGATCATGGGGGCGCTCTACAAGGGCTTCATCACGGCCGGATTGCTCTCGATCGTCGCCATCGCGCTCGTGAACTTCGTCCTGTTCAGGGGCTTCGACACGGTGATGACGACGAACCAGAACGTGACCTTCACGTCGGGCGGCCTGTTCGGCTGCGCCATCGTCGGCCTCATCGTGACGGCGCTCATCGTCGTGATCACCGAGTATTATACCGGCACCGGCAAGCGCCCGGTCGTCTCGATCGCCCAGGCCTCGGTCACCGGCCACGGCACGAACGTCATCCAGGGTCTCGCGGTCTCGCTGGAAGCGACCGCGATGCCGACGATCGTGATCGTCGCCGGCATCATCGCCTCCTACAGCCTCGCCGGCCTGTTCGGGATCGCGATCGCGACCACCGCGATGTTGGCGCTCGCCGGCGTCGTCGTCGCGCTCGACGCCTTCGGGCCCGTCACCGACAATGCCGGCGGCATCGCCGAGATGGCCGGCCTCTCGCCGGACGTCCGCCGGTCGACCGATGCGCTCGATGCCGTCGGCAACACCACGAAGGCCGTGACCAAGGGCTACGCGATCGGCTCGGCCGGCCTCGGCGCCCTGGTCCTGTTCGCCGCCTACACGTCGGACCTGAACTTCTTCATCGGCGAGGCGAACAAGGCCGGCTCGACCGAATTCCAGTTCTACAAGGGCGTCGTCGTCGACTTCTCCCTATCGAATCCCTACGTCGTGGTCGGGCTCCTGCTCGGCGGCCTGATCCCGTTCCTGTTCGGCGGCATGGGCATGACGGCCGTCGGCCGCGCCGCCGGTTCGGTGGTCGAGGAGGTGCGTCGCCAGTTCCGGGAGAAGCCCGGCATCATGCAGGGCACCGAGCGGCCGGACTACGCCCGGGCGGTCGACCTCCTGACAAAGGCGGCGATCCGGGAGATGATCGTGCCGTCGCTGCTGCCGGTCCTGGCGCCGATTGCGACCTTCTTCGCGATCCGGGCCATCGCCGACAAGAACCAGGCCTTCGCGGCGGTCGGCGCCATGCTGATGGGCGTGATCGTCACCGGCATCTTCGTCGCGATCTCGATGACCTCGGGCGGCGGCGCCTGGGACAATGCCAAGAAGTCCTTCGAGGACGGCTTCGTCGACAAGGACGGCGTGCGCCACATGAAGGGCTCGGAGGCCCACAAGGCCTCCGTCACCGGCGACACGGTCGGCGACCCCTACAAGGACACCGCAGGTCCAGCCGTGAATCCGGCCATCAAAATCACGAATATTATAGCGCTTCTACTGCTGGCTATACTGGCCCATAGCTGAGGGCGCTTGCCTCTGTGCTTGCCTTTCCCCGCGAGGCGGGGAGAGGTCTCGAGGTCACGCGGACGAGGTGAGGAGCGCCGAATCTTACGTGGAACGGCGAGTTTCCTCGGCCGTCATCCGGTCGCATGCGACTCGGCTTCTCCCCGTCGAGACGGGAAGAAGGAGGGCGCGTCACTCAGCCCGGGATGAAGGTGCCGAGCCCTCGGAACAGTTGGGAGACGAAGTTCGCTTCCTGTCCGCCGGCCTCGGTCCTGCGCGAGATGAAGTCGAACACCTTGCCGTCCTGCAGACCGTAGAGCGCGATGCGCTCGACCTTGAAGCCGGGCGTGAAATAGACCGCCGTGACGCGCTGGTCCGTGACGCTTTCGCCCATGAATTGTAGGGTGCGGGTCGAGGTCTGGCTGATGTAATACCAGCTCTTGTTTCCGACCGTGGAGACTGTGGAGGGCGTACCCAGGATCTGGAGCACCTGCTCCGGCCCGAGGCCCGGCTTCACCTGCGCGACGGCTCGTTCGTCGATGACGTAGCCCCGGTGGAGATCTTCGCCGAGGGAACAGCCGGCAACGAGCGCGCCCAACAATGCGGCCCCTGCGAGACGGGGGAACGATCGGGGAGTCTGGCGCGACATCGAGACCTCGGTGAAAGCGATCGGCCGGCTTGTCCGGCGAGGCGAGGTGCCGTAGCGGCGCGGTGTGGCTTTGACAAGGCGAGGGCCCGGTCAGGCAGGAGTGGGAGGCGATGTTCGGTTTCGCGCAGCGTGCGACGCGACGACGGCTGATCGAGGCGCTGCATCACGCGGTCGTCGCGCAGTCGCGTTCACCCGCTCTCTACGGCCCTGGGCTCCTGCCCGACACGGTCGAGGGTCGCTTCGAATCCCTGACCCTGCACGTTCTCCTGTTGATGAGGAGGATGCGGACGCTGCCGCCGCCGGCGTCCGACGTCGCCCAGGAACTCGTGGACGCGGTCTTCGCCCATCTCGAGATCGCGCTTCGGGAGTCTGGGATCGGCGACATGGGCGTGCCGAAACGGATGAAGAAGCTCGCCCGTGCCTTCTATGACCGGACGCTGAAATACGAGGCGGCGCTCGAAGCCGGCGATGCGGCGGCCCTCTCCGAGGAGCTGGCCCGGCGCCTCGGCCTCGATCCGGCCGACATGTCGGCCGTGGCGGGCTATTGTCTGGATGCCGAGCGCCGTCTCGCGCCGTGCGACGTCGAGTCGATCCTGAACGGGCGGGCGTTTCTCGCCCTGGACGCGGTGCCTGCATCGGAAGGGCCGAGCCCATGACCCCCGATACCCTCGGGCCGCTGTCCCGACCCGTGCCGCTTCACACGATCACGCCGGCGGGCGTCACGATGACCGTCGTTGCGACTGCCCCCGAGAGGGACGCGCTCGCGGCGGATCTCGATCTGCCGGCGCTCCATGCCCTGGAGGGCCGCTTCCGGCTGGTCGGGGATCCCGACCGCATCCGGGTGACCGGGACCGTCACCGCCCAGCTCGACCGGCTTTGCGTCGTGACGCTCGAGCCTTTCACGACGAGCCTGTCCGAAGAGGTCGAGGTCGAGTTCAAGGCGCCCGACCGGCGTCGGTCCGGCAGGGAGATCGACGTGGATCCCGACGAGGTGCCCGTGGACGAGCTTCTCGGCGACCGGATCGACCTCGGCACGATCACCTCCGAGTTCCTGGCGCTCGGCCTCGATCCCTATCCGAAGAAGCCAGGCGTCGCCTTCGAACCCCCGGCGGAGCCGGCGGCCTCCGACTCACCCTTCGCCCGACTCGCGAGCCTCAGGCCGGACGAGACGAAGACGTGAGATTGAGCGACCCCACCGCGTGGCGAAAGGAGCCGGCATGACGGTGTCGAGTGACGACGAGCTGGCAAGGCTGAAGCAGATCGGGCGCATCGTCGCCAACGCGCTCGACGCGATGGGCAAGGCCATCGAGCCCGGCATGACCACGCTCGAACTCGATCAGGTCGGGCGGGCGTTCATGGAAGGGGCCGGAGCTCGCCCGGCTCCGGAGATGGTCTACGCCTTTCCAGGAGCGACCTGCATCAGCGTGAATGAGGAGATCGCGCACGGCATCCCGGGCGACCGGACGATCCGTCCGGGTGACCTGGTCAACATCGATGTCTCCGCAGAGAAGGACGGCTACTTCGCCGATACCGGGGCGTCGTTCGCCGTGCCGCCCGTGACGCGCACGGCCGAGCGGCTGTGCCGGGACGGACGGCGCGCGATGTGGACGGGATTGCGCCAGGTCGGCGCCGGCAAGCCGCTGGCCGGCATCGGCCGCGCCGTCGGCGCCTTCGCGCGAAATAGCGGCTACACTCTGGTCCGCAATCTCGCGAGCCACGGCGTGGGCCTGTCGCTGCATGAGGAGCCGACGGAGATCGCAACGTGGGACGACCCCTCCGAGCGGCGCATCATGCAGGATGGGCTGGTCTTCACCGTCGAGCCCTTCCTGTCCCTCGGGGCTGAATTCGCCGAGAATGGCGACGACCCCTGGACCCTCTACAGCCGGCCCCGAGCCCTCACGGTTCAATTCGAGCACACGGTCGTCGCCTCACGGAACGGACCGCTGATCCTCACCATGCCGGGACAATAGGGTCGCTTCCAGACCGAGAGTTCGCCCGGCCCGCTCCCGCCACCGTCTCGACGGGCCATCGGACGACGAGGCTATGGTGGATCGGCGCTCATCTGCTTTCGTTCGGTTCCGCTGCGGAGGCCGAGGATCGGAGAAACAGGTTGCGGTCCGGAGCCGCGGAGGCGATATGACGGCAGCCCGCCCGCTTCGAGCCCGTCCGAAAATCTGAATGCCACAACCCGTTCGCATCTCGCTCGACGCCATGGGCGGTGATGCCGGTCCGGAGGTGGTGATTCCGGGTGCGGCGCTCGCGCTCGAACGCCATCCTGGCATGCGCTTTCTGCTCGTCGGCAACGAGGCCCTGCTGAGGCCCATCCTCGCTCGCCACCCGGCGCTCGAAGCCGCCACCGACGTGAGGCATGCCGAACTCACGGTCGGGATGGACGAAAAGCCGAGCCAGGCGCTGCGGGCAGGCCGCTGGAAATCCTCCATGTGGATGGCGATCCAGGCCGTCCGCGACGGCGAGGCCGATTGCTGCGTCTCGGCCGGCAATACCGGCGCGCTGATGGCGATGTCGAAGGTCTGCCTGAAGACCATGGCGCATATCGAGCGGCCGGCCATCGCGGCGATCTGGCCGACGACGCGGGGCGAATCGGTCGTCCTCGACGTCGGCGCGACGATCGGGGCGGATGCCGCCCATCTCGTCGACATGGCCGTGATGGGCGCCGCCATGGCCCGCATCATCTTCGACATCCCCCGGCCGACCGTTGGCCTCCTCAATGTCGGTACGGAGGAGGTGAAGGGGGTCGAGATCGTCCGGGAGGCGAGCCGGATGCTGCGTGAGCAGGATATCCCGGGCCTGACCTATCACGGCTTCATCGAGGGCGACGATCTCGGCCGCGGCACGGTCGACGTGGTCGTGACAGAAGGTTTCACCGGCAACATCGCGCTAAAGACGGCCGAAGGCACGGCGAAGCAGATCGGCGAGTATTTGAGGGCGGCCATGAGCCGCACGATGATGGCCCGGCTCGGATACTTCTTCGCGAGGTCCGCCTTCGACGCACTGCGCGACAAGATGGATCCCCGCAAGGTCAATGGCGGGGTCTTCCTCGGTCTCGAAGGGATCGTCGTGAAAAGTCACGGCGGTACCGACGCACTCGGTTTTGCGAGCGCGGTCGACATGGCGCACGACATGGCGCAGCACCATCTGATGCAGACGATCCGGGACATGCTCGAACAGACCTCGACGATCGCGTCGTGAGGGTGAGGCCTTTGGCAGAAAAGCAAGATCGTCCGACCAGGCGCTCGATCGTGCGCGGATGCGGCTCCTATCTGCCGGAGCGCATTCTCACCAACGCCGATCTCGAGAAGATGGTGGCGACCTCCGATCCCTGGATCGTCCAGCGCACGGGCATCCGCGAGCGCCACATCGCCAACGAGCACGAGACCACCTCGGTGCTCGGCTTGAAGGCGGCGGAGGCGGCGCTCGCCGATGCCGGGCTCGAGGCGGGCGACATCGACCTCATCGTCTGCGCCACCTCGACGCCCGACTACACCTTTCCGGCGACTGCGACCCAGATCCAGATGGGCCTCGGCCTGCAGGGCGGAGCCGCCTTCGATCTGCAGGCCGTCTGCACGGGCTTCATCTACGGCGTCGCGACCGCGGACAAGTTCCTCCTGTCCGGCTCGCATCGCCGAGCCCTCGTGATCGGCGCCGAGACCTTCTCGCGGATCATCGACTGGACCGATCGCGGCACCTGCGTCCTGTTCGGAGACGGCGCGGGCGCGATCGTGCTCGAGGCCGGGGAGGGCGAGGGAACCGCGGCGGATCGCGGGGTCCTCACGACGCAGCTCCGCTCCGATGGACGCTACCGCGACCGCCTCTACGTCGATGGCGGCCCCGGTTCGACCGGCACCACGGGCCACCTCCGGATGGAGGGGCGGGACGTCTTCAAATTCGCGGTCGGCAAGGTGATCGACGTCGTCACCGAGGCTTTTGCAGAGGCCGGCATCGGGCCGGACGATCTCGACTGGTTCGTCCCGCACCAGGCGAACCGGCGAATCATCGAGGCCTCCGCCGACAAGCTCGGCATCCCGCGCGATAAGGTGGTCATCACGGTCGACCGGCACGGCAACACGTCGGCCGCCTCGATTCCGCTCGCGCTCGACGCGGCCCGGAAGGACGGGCGCATCAAGACCGGCGACCTCGTCATGCTGGAGGCGATCGGCGGCGGCTTCACCTGGGGCAGCGCACTCATTCGCTGGTGACCCACCTGTGCGGTCTTGAGGGCCGAACGCCGCGAACGGTTGACCGTCCAGGTGCGACCGAATAGCTCTACGGGCCGAGGCGGGTACGGTCGTGTGTTCGACCGAATGGAGAGGCGGGGATGGCGGGTCGCACGGTGACGCGGGCCGATCTGAGCGAGGCCGTCTACCAGAAGCTGGGTCTGTCCCGCACCGAATCCTCCGCCCTCGTGCAAAGCGTGCTGGACGAGATCTGCGCCGGGCTTGCCCGCGGCGAAACCGTGAAGCTGTCCTCGTTCGGCTCGTTCCTGGTCCGCAGCAAGGGCCAGCGGATCGGTCGCAATCCGAAGACGGGCGTCGAGGTTCCGATCGAGCCGCGCCGCGTGCTGGTCTTCAAGCCGTCGAACGTTCTGAAGAGCCACATCAACCGCGCCGAGAACGGCGACGCATCCTGACCGTCGGCCGGCCCGCCACGATCCGATGAACAAGGGCCCCGACGCGTTCAGGACGATCAGCGAGGTCGCCGAGGACCTGGACATCCCGCAGCACGTGCTGCGCTTCTGGGAGACGCGGTTCACCTCGATCCGCCCCCTGAAACGCGGCGGCGGCCGGCGCTACTACCGGCCGGACGATGTCGAGCTCCTCAAGGGCATCCGCCAGCTGCTCTACGGGCAGGGCTACACGATCAAGGGCGTGCAGCGCATCCTGAAGGAGGATGGCCTGCGCTTCGTCCAGGGCGTCGGCCGCGGCGAGACGGCCGTCTTGCCGGTGTCGCCCGAGGCTGACGACGGGGCCGAGTACGGGCCCGACGACGGTCCGACGTCCGAGGATACCGGACCGGACGAGCCGGAGCCGGAGGGCGTCCGGCAGGACCGAACGGGTGCTCGAACCGCCTCTTTTCGGGCGGAAGCCGGCGGCTTAGCTGCCCGGGATCGCGACCTCCTCAGGGCGGCCCTCGACGAGTTGCTCGATTGCGAGCGCGCCCTGGATTCGCTCAAGCGCGATTGAGGCTGGGCCTCGACCCAACCCGAGCCGTCCTAGGCAGCAGGTGAGGGTTTCGCGCTGGAGCTGCCCTTGATCTCGGACAGGGTTCGATCCGGCGTCAGCGCCTCCTGGTCCACGTGGCAATGCAGGATGGCTGGCTTGCCGGAGGCGAGCGCCCGCTCGAAGGCGGCCGGGAAGTCTTCCGTCCGCATCACCGTTTCGCCATGCCCGCCGAACGCCGTGGCATAGGCGGCGAAATCCGGGTTCCGGAGGCGCGTCGCCGAGATTCGGCCAGGATAGTCCCGCTCCTGGTGCATGCGGATGGTGCCGTACATGGCGTTGTCGAAGACCACGACGACGATCGGGATCTCGTATTGCACGGCGGTCGCGAATTCCTGGCCGTTCATCAGGAAGTCGCCGTCGCCCGCGAAACACACGACGGTGCGCTCGGGATGGGTGCGCTTGGCCATGATCGCGGCGGGCGGCCCGTAGCCCATCGAGCCCGAGGTCGGGGCGAGGTTCAGCCGCGTGCCGTCGAGCCGCAGGAAGCGGTGGACCCAGGTCGCGAAATTGCCCGCGCCGTTGCTGACGATCGCGTCTTTCGGAAGCCGGTCGCGAAGCCAGACCATTGCGGCTCCGGCCTGGAACGCGCCCGGGAGGGAACGAGGGGCGTCGGTGCGTTCGAGGTAATCCGCGCGCGCCTCGGCGCTGCGCTGCTTCCAGCGGATCTCGCGGGGCGGCTGGAGCCGCTCGAGCGAGGCCGCGAAAGCGTTGGGCGATGCCTCGATCGCGAGCGCAGGCTGGTAGACCCGGCCAAGCTCCGAGGCATCCGGATAGACGTGGACGAGCTTCTGCTTCGGCACCGGCACGTCGATCAGGGTGTAGGACGAGGACGGCATCTCGGACATGCGACCGCCGACGAGGAGCAGGAGGTCGGCGTCCTTGATCAGGGCCGTCATCTTGGGCCCGGGATTGATGCCGACATCGCCGGCATAGTTCGGGTGGTCGGCCGGGAACAGGTGGGCGCGCCGGAAGGATGTCCCGACCGGAAGGTCGAACCGTTCGGCGAAGAGGACTACGGCCGCCCGGGCCCGGTCGGTCCAGCGTGATCCCCCGAGGATGACGAAGGGGCGCTCGGCCTCGCCCAGCATGGCCTGGAGCCGGTCCATGTCGGCCGGGGCCGGCCAGGGCTCGACCGGCTCGACCCGGGGCGCGTCGGCCACCTCGGCCGTCTCCGTCAGCATGTCCTCGGGCAGGGCGATGACCACCGGTCCGGGGCGTCCCTGCATGGCCACGCGGAAGGCCCGGGCGACGATCTCCGGAATACGGTCGACGCGGTCGATCTCGACCGCCCATTTGGTCATCGTGCCGAAAACGGCCCGGTAATCGAGTTCCTGGAAGGCCTCGCGCTCGCGCATCGTGCTGTCCACCTGGCCGACGAACACGATCATCGGGGTCGAATCCTGCCGGGCGATGTGGATGCCGGGGCTGGCGTTGGTGGCGCCAGGGCCGCGGGTCACGAAGCAGATACCCGGGCGTCCGGTGAGCTTGCCCTGCGCTTCCGCCATCATGGCGGCCCCGCCCTCGTTCCGGCACACGAGGACGTCGATCTCGGCATCGTAGAGGGCGTCGAGCACGGCGAGGTAGCTCTCGCCCGGGACGCAGGTCGCCCGCTGCACACCCTGCGCGACGAGCTGGTCGACGAGGATCCGGCCGCCGGTCCGGCGTGACTCAGGTTGCATGCCCACTCGCTTCGCTCCCGCCTTGTGCTGGCCGGGAGCCTAGCTATCCGCGCCGGCCAGCCCTGGATAGGGGCGCTCGTCCGTTCGCAACGGCAGAATGTCGGTCCCCGACGCTCTCGAACCTTTCGGTCGGCCTCCTATGCCCCTGCTTCAACCTTGCGGGTGAAGGACGACGCCCCACCTTCCGGTGACAGAGGAAAAGGCAGGCATGTTGGACGCGAAGAGATTGTTGGACCAGTTCCTCGGCGGCGGGGGAGGCAGCCAGGGCGACCGCTTCGGCCAGTCCGGCGGCCGGACGTCGGGTGGCCTAGAGGATATCGGCCGGGTCATCGGGAGCCTGACCGGCGGGTCGGGTGCGGGCGGCGGGTCCATGGCGGCCGGATTGGCCGGCCTTCTCCTCGGCACGAAGGGCGGGCGTCGCCTGGGCGGTTCGGCCATGAAGCTCGGCGGCATGGCGATGGTCGGCTCGCTCGCCTACAAGGCCTACCAGAGCTGGCAGGCCGGGCAGCAGGGCGGGGCACCGTCCGGCAGCTTCTCCGGCGCGGGCGGCCCCACGGGGAGCTATGCCCCTGCGCGTCAGGCAACTGGATGGCCGGCAGCGCCTCCGGCAGGCTCGCCCTTCCATCCTGCCGCCGAGGCAGATCAGCAATCCCTCTGCCGCGCCATCCTCAGGGCGATGATCGCGGCGGCGAAGGCCGATGGCCACGTCGATGCGACCGAGCAGGCGAACGTCTTCGCGGCCATGGACAGGATGACGCTCGACAGCGACGACAAGGCGTTCGTGATGGACGAGCTTCGCGCGCCCCTCGACATCGATGCGGTCGCGCGAGGTGCGCGCAACGTGGAGGAAGCGACCGAAATCTATGCGGCGTCGCTGCTCGCGGTCGATGTCGATAATCCGGCCGAGCGTGGGTACCTGCAGCTTCTTGCAGCCCGGCTCCAGCTGGACGAGGAACTCGTCCGACACCTTCATGCGGTCGTGGAGGAGGCGGCGCCGGCCCATGACGGCTCGGCCGGTTTCGCGCAGGGGGGAAGCCACTCGCCCTTCGTGCCCCCGAGATGACATCTCCGGTGCGATCGGTTCATGCTCGTCCCTGAGCTGAAGCCTCGGCCACCGGAGATCCTATGACCGACCTCGCCCGCGTGGCGCTCGATCTCGCCCGCGACCTCGTCCGGATCGACAGCCGGAGTTTCGTGTCGAACCTCGCGATCGCGGATCGGATCGAGGCTGAACTCTCCGGCTTCGAGATCGAGCGGCTCGACTACGTGGACGAGAGCGGCGTGGCGAAGCGGGCCCTGGCAGCCCGGCGCGGCCCACCCGGAGGCCTCGCCTTCTCCGGTCACATGGATACGGTTCCCGACACGGGTTGGCAGGAGGACCCCTGGAGCGGCCGGATCGCGAACGGGCTTCTCTACGGGCTTGGCTCGGCCGACATGAAAGGGCAAACGGCGGCCGCCATCGTGGCCGCCCGCGCGCTCCCGGACCATGTGCCGGCGACGTTGCTCATCACGACGGACGAGGAGACCACCAAGGGCGGCGCCAAGGCGATCGCGGAACGCTCAGAACTCGCCCGAGGCCTGGCCGCGATCCTCGTCGTCGAGCCGACCTCGATGGTGCCGATGCGTGGCCACCGCGCCCATGTCCAGTTCACGGCGACGGCGATCGGGGTCCAGGCCCATTCTTCGACGGGGCGCGGCCGCAATGCGAATTGGGATCTCGTCCCTTTCCTGTCCGCGATGCGCGAGATCAACGAGCGGCTGCGGACGGACCCGGCGCTGCAGGATACGGCCTACGATCCGGTCTTCAGCGACTTCAACCTCATCATCGACAACCACGGCACCGCCGTGAACGTGAATGTTCCGCGTGCGACCGCTACGATCAAGTTTCGCTACAGCGCCGGCGTCGATCCCATCTTCGTCGTCGAAGGGGTGCGGGATGCGGCACGCCGCTTCGGCCTGGCGCTCGCCGAATCCTGGGAAGGACGCCCGCCCGAACTGCCGGTCGACCACCCCTTCGTGCGTCTCTGCAGCGAGACGACCGGCGCCGCCCCGCAGGTTGCTCCCTACGGGACCGACGCGGCCGAGCTCCAGGCGATTGCGCCCTGCGTGCTCCTGGGCCCGGGCGATATCGGGGTGGCGCATCGCCCGAATGAATGCGTGGCCACGGCCGATCTCGCGGCGGCCGTGCCGGTCTTCATGCGGCTGGCCGAGAAGGTGGCGGAGCAGGGCCGGTGAGTAGCACGATCATGAGCGAGAAGGAGAAGATGCTGGCAGGCCAGCTTTATCGGCCTGTGGACCCGGAGATCCAGGCCGATCTCGCCGACACCAAGCGTTGGCTTGTTCGCTACAACGCGGCGCTCGCAGCGCCGCTGGCCGAGCGCCGTGTCCTCCTGGCCGAGCGGCTCGGGGCCGTGGGGGAGGGAGCCGTCATCCGGCCGCCCTTCCATTGCGATTACGGATTCAATATCCGGCTCGGTCGCGACGCGTTCCTGAATTTCAGCTGCGTCATCCTCGACGTGGTCGAGGTCGAGATCGGGGAGGGGACCCAGATCGGCCCGGCCGTGCAGATCTACGCAGCCGACCACCCGCGCGACCCCGAGACCCGCCGCAGCGGCCTGGAATTCGGTCGCCCGGTTCGGATCGGCCGTCACTGCTGGATCGGCGGCGGCGCCATCATCCTGCCGGGCGTGACGATTGGCGACGATGCCGTGATAGGAGCCGGTAGCGTGGTCACCCGCGACGTACCGGCGGGCGCCACGGTCGTCGGCAACCCGGCCCGCGTAGTCAGGACGGGCTGAAAGCCCCTGTTGCCATGCAACCGGTGGACACAGGAGGGCGAGGCCTCTTGCGACGGAGCGCATGCGCGGCGATTCTGGCCTTTGCGGCAGGACCGGTTCTCGGGCGCGAGGCGGAAGCGCCGGCGCCAACGAAGCCGAAGCGGCGCGATGCGGGCACACCGCTGCCGTGGTCGAAGCTCCCAGGGATGCCGAAGCTCGATCTGAGCCGGGCCCAGACCGGGAGGGTGACGGCCGAGAGGCTCTTCTACGCTCAGTTCGGGCAAGGCGAAGACGTTCTCCTCCTCCACGGCGGATTGGGCAGCTCGGACGTCTGGGCAGGGCAGGTCCGCCATCTCGCGGGCCGGTATCGCGTGACGGTGATGGATACGCGGGGGCATGGCCGGAGCCCGGTCGTGTCGAACCGCTACGGCTTCGCGCTCTTTGCCGGTGACGTGGAGAAAGTCCTGGATCATCTCGATACCGGCAGGACGGCCATCGTCGGCTGGAGCGACGGCGGCATCACGGGGCTGTTGCTCGCGATGTCGAGGCCCGAGCGGGTCAGCCGGCTCTTTGCCTATGGGGCAAATGCCTCGCCGGGCGGGCTGATCGCGGGCGGGTCGAAGAAGCCGGCCTTCGCAGCCTATGCCGCGCGCTGCCGGGAGGAATACCTCACGCTCTCGCCGGAGCCGAAACGATGGCCGGACCTCGTGGCCGGCCTCGGCGCGATGTGGCGGCGCGAACCCAATGTCTCGACGGCCCAGCTGGCCACCATCCGGGTGCCGACGACGATCGCCTTCGCGGATCGCGACGAGATCATCCGGCCGGACCATGCCCGCTACCTGGCCGACACGATCCCGGGTGCCAGGAGCGTCGCCCTCAAGGACGTAAGCCATCTCGCGATGCTGCAGGACCCGGCTCGCTTCAACGCCGCCCTCGACGCCTTCCTGGCCGGCTGACCCACGGATAACGCTGGCTGGGTGACCGCGCCAGACGACCGCCACGTTCACGCTTTCGTTGCCGGGACGGCCGCGCTCGGCGCGGCGGATTGACTCACGGGCCTGCATGAGAACAAAATAGGAACAATACGGCTTCCGCAACCTCTCGGGCAAGGCATGACCCATGCCGGGCACAATCCTGTTTTGTCTGATCTGCGTCGGCGGGTCGTGGCGCTCGAACGGTCCCGGCGGGCCGCGCGGCCTCCGCTCGCCTTCGGCCTCGCGGCGATCGATGAGCATCTGCCCTGGGGCGGGCTGCCGCTCGGCACGGTCCACGAATGCGTCGAGAGCGGCATCGACAGCGAGCATGCGGCGGCCGCGACCCTGTTCACGGCCGGCATCCTCGCCCGCAGCCGCGGCACGGTCCTCTGGTGCCTCCGCGGCCGCGACCTGTTCGCGCCGGCGCTTGCCTCCGTCGGGCTCGGGCCCGACCGGGTCATCTATGTCGAAACCTGGAAGGACGGCGAGGTCCTGCCCGCCATGGAGGAGGCCCTGCGGCATGGCGGCCTTGCAGGCGTCGTGGGCGAGGTCGCCCGGCTCGGGCTCACGGCGTCGCGGCGGCTCCAGCTCGCGGCCGAGGGATCGGGCGTGCCGGCCTTCATCCTGCGCCGGTGGCGGAGCGAGGCCGAGCGCGCCTCCGCCGACGAGCCGAGCGCCGTCTTCACGCGCTGGCGCATCTCGGCGGCCCCGTCCCGCGCGTGCTCCGCCCCGGGCCTCGGCCGCGCCCGCTGGCGCGTCGAGCTCCTCCGCTGCCGTGGCGCGGAGGCCACGTCCTGGATCGTCGAGGCCTGCGATGCCGAGGGTCGTCTCGCTCTACCTGCCCTTCTTCCCGAGCGACCGGCTCCGCAGGAGATCCGGGTCCCCGGCCGCATCGACCGGCCCGCTCGGGTCGAGCAACTCGGCCAACGCGCCGTCGCGTGAGGGTAGCGCTCCGCTCGTCACCGTCACGCGGCAGGGCTCGCGCCGAATTGTCGCCGCGGCCGACGAAGCCGCGCTCGCGATCGGGATCCGGCCCGGCCAGGCGGTGGCCCAGGCTCAGGCCTCCGTCCCTGGGCTCGTGCTCGTCGACGCCGCGCCGGAGGCGGACGCGGCGGCGCTCGCCGATCTCGCGGGCTGGTGCGGCCGCTACTCGCCCGTGGTCCAACCCGACCCGCCGGACGGCATCCTGATCGACATGGAGGGCGCATCCGCCCTCTTCGGCGGCGAAGCCGCCATGATGGCGGACGCGGTCCGGCGGCTCGGCCGCGCCGGGATCACGGCCCGGGCCGCACTCGCGGAGACGCCCGGCGCGGCCTGGGCGCTCGCCCGCTATCGGCCCGGGACCATCGCGTTCAGGGGCGAGATCGAGCCCGCGCTCGCCCCCCTTCCGGTCTCGGCCCTGCGGCTCGAGGACGAGGCCGTGCGCAGCCTGCATCTTCTCGGGATCGACCAGATCGGGGATCTCACCCGGCTGCCCCGGCCCGAACTCGCCCGCCGGATCGGCCGGCCGGTGCTCGACCGGCTCGACCGGGCTCTCGGCCATGTGGCCGACCCGCTCGCACCCCTCGTGCCGGCGACCATTCCGCAGGTCCGCCTCGCCTGCGCCGAGCCGCTCGGGCATCTCGAAGGGCTCGTGGCCGCGCTCGACCGTCTCGTGCCGGCGCTCTGCCGGGAGCTCGACCGGCGCCACGTGGGCCTGCGCCGGCTCGACGCCATCCTGCGCCGGGTCGACGGCCGGCCGTTCGGCTTCCGGATCGGCACCGCCGCGCCCTCGCGCGATCCGGCCCATCTCGTCCGCCTTCTCGGGGAGCGGCTGCCCGAGATCGACCCGGGTTTCGGCATCGACGAGATCGTGCTGGCCGCGAGCCATGTCGAGCCCCTGCGGGCGCGCCAGCTCGATGCGGCCGTCATGCTGGACCTGTCCGGGCCGGGGGAGGGCGATGCGGCGCTGGCGCCTCTCGTCGACCGTCTCGCCGTGCGGCTCGGCGCCGCCCGGATCTTCCGCGCCGCCCCCGTCGAGAGCCATGTGCCGGAGCGCTCCGTCCGTCGGGTCCCGCCGCTGTCCCTCGGCGGGAAAGCCTCTTGGCCGGCCGTCCTGCCGCGCCCGAGCCGCCTCATCGAGCCGCCGGAACCCGTCACCGCGATCGCGATCGTTCCGGACGACCCGCCGACCTTCTTCGTTTGGCGCCGCGTCCGCTACGTCGTCCGCGGCGCGGACGGGCCGGAGCGCGTGCGCGGCGAATGGTGGCGAATGGACGAGGAGACCGCCTCCCTGCGGGATTATTACCGGGTCGAGGACGTCCAGGGCCGCCGCTTCTGGCTCTTCCGCGACGCACCCATGGCGGAGAACGGCCGCTGGTGGCTGCACGGGAGGTTCGCGTGACGCGTTCCGGCCCCGCTGATATCATTGATATCGCTGCAGAGGGGTCTCGGTCTTGGCGACACTGCTCATTCGTAAGCTCGACGACGATCTCAAGACCCGCTTGCGAAAACGGGCCGCCTTCCATGGTCGCTCAATGGCTGAGGAGGCAAGAAACATCCTTCGGGAGAGTCTTTCGGAGGCAATGCCTAGGACGGGAGCCGGGTTCGTTGCCTCCATCCGGGCCAAGTTCGAGCATTTGGGTGGCATTAACCTCGATATCCCGCCCCGAGAGCCGATGCGCGCCCCCCCCTGCTTCGACGAATGATCATTCTCGACACGAACGTGTTGTCGGAGGTGATGCGGGAAGCTCCTTCGCCGCAGGTTCTCATGTGGCTGTCCGGCCAGGAGCCGGCTCGGCTGTGGACGACCGCGGTCAGCCAGGCGGAGATCATGGTCGGCATCACTGTCCTGCCGCCAAGCCGAAAGCGGGCGGCTCTGGCATCAGCGGCCCAGCATATGTTCAAGGAGGACTTCGCCGACCGGATTGTGCCTTTCGACCAAGCGGCGGCGTCCTGGTACGCGGATGTCATGGCGCATTGCCGAAGGGTGGGCCGACCAATCAAGGCCTTCGACGGATTGATCGCCGGAATTGCGAGAGCTCGAGGCGCTGCGGTCGCCACGCGAGACATCCTCCATTTCCGAGATTGCGGGCTCACCCTGCACGATCCCTGGCAGGAGGGCGGCACCTCCGCCTGAGCGCGTGGCGCGGGATGCGCCGATGAGCGCCGGGATTGTCCGGGCCATTCCTCCTCCGACCGACGCCCGAATCCCAAGAACGGACGGCGGTGGAAGAGGCACCGCACCGTTCCCAATCCCCGAACTCCAGGTCACGAGCCATTACTCCTTCCTGCGCGGCGCCTCCTCGCCGGAGGAGCTGTTCGCCGCCGCCGCTCTGCTCGGCATCCCGGCGCTCGGGATCGTCGACCGGGGCTCGCTCGCCGGGATCGTGCGATGCTGGCAGGCCGCCAAGGCGACCGGCACGCGCCTCGTGGTCGGGACGCGGCTCGATCTCGAGGGCGGGCCCACCCTCCTCGTCTACCCGACCGACCGGGCCGCCTATTCGCGGCTGACGCGCCTTCTCTCGCTCGGCAAGGCGCGGGCCGGGAAGGGCGGCTGCCGGCTCGACTGGGACGACCTCGCGGAATGGGGGAGCGGGCTCGTCGCGATCCTGGCGCCCGACCGGCCGGACGGCCAGCTCGCGGGGGATCTCGGCCGCTTGCGGGAGCTGTTCGGCGACGCCGCCTATTGCGGCCTGACCCGCCGTTTCCGGCCGGACGATCATCTTCGGCTCGACGCGGTGGCGGGCGCAGCCCGGACGGCCGGGGTCGCGACCGTCGCCATCGGAGACGTGCTCTACCACGAGGAGGAGCGACGCATCCTCCAGGATGTCGTGACCTGCATCCGGCTCGGCGTGACGATCGACGAGGCCGGTTTCCGGCTCGAAGACCATGCCGACCGGCACCTGAAGCCGCCGGCCGAGACGGCCCGGCTCTTCGCCCGCCATCCGGATGCGATCGCCGGCGCGGTCGAGATCGCTGACCGTTGCCGCTTCGACCTCGGCGAACTCCAATACCAATACCCGCAGGAGGTGGTGGAGCCCGGCCGCACCGCCCAGGAGACCCTCGTCCGTCTGTCGGAGGAGGGCGCCGCCGCCCGCTACGGCGGCAGCATTCCGGACCCGGAGGCGAAGCAACTCCGTCACGAACTCCAGCTGATCGAGAGCCTGGATTACGCGCCCTATTTCCTCACCGTCCACGCCATCGTGCGGGCGGCACGCGGGATGGACATCCTGTGCCAGGGGCGCGGTTCGGCCGCCAATTCCCTCGTCTGCTACCTCCTCGGCATCACGGCCATCGACCCGATGGAGAAGGACCTCCTGTTCGAGCGCTTCGTCTCGGCGGAACGACGCGAGCCGCCCGACATCGACGTCGATTTCGAGCATGAGCGCCGGGAGGAGGTCATCCAGTGGGTGTACCGGGAATACGGCCTCCACCGCGCCGCGCTCTGCGCAACCGTGATCCGATACGGTGCGCGCGGCGCCGTGCGCGAGGTCGGCAAGGTCCTGGGCGTGCCGGAGGACGTAACCGGCGCGCTGGCCGGCCTCGTCTGGGGCTGGAGCCGGGACGGCGTCGGCGCCCGGGAGGTCGACAGCCTCGGCCTCAATCTCGAGGATCGCCGCCTCAGGATGACGCTCGACCTTGCCCGTGCCCTCATCAACACGCCGCGCCACCTCTCGCAGCATCCCGGCGGCTTCGTCCTGACCGAGGACCGGCTGGACGAGCTTGTGCCGATCGAGCCCGCCTCGATGAAGGACCGGCAGGTCGTCGAATGGGACAAGGACGACATCGACGCGCTCGGCTTCATGAAGGTCGACCTGCTCGGCCTCGGCATGCTCGGCTGCATGAGGCGGGCCTTCGACCTCATCGAGAAGCACCGTCCGGGACAGCCTACGACGCTGGCCGGCATCCAGCAGGGCTGCGAGGACACCTACGACATGATCTGCCGGGCCGACACGCTCGGGACCTTCCAGATCGAGTCGCGCGCGCAGATGGCGATGCTGCCGCGCCACAGGCCCAGGACCCTCTACGACCTCACCATCCAGGTCGCGGTTGTTCGGCCCGGGCCGATCCAGGGCGACATGGTCCATCCCTATCTTCGTCGACGGGAGAACCCGACCCTCGTCGATTATCCGACGCCGGAACTGAAGAAGGTTTTGGAAAAGACCCTCGGGGTGCCGCTTTTCCAGGAGCAGGCGATGCGGGTCGCGATCGTCTGCGCCGGCTTCAGCCCCGGCGAGGCGGACCAGCTGCGCCGCGCCATGGCGACGTTCAAGGTGACGGGTGGCGTGTCAGCCTTCAAGGAAAAAATGATCCAGGGCATGATCGCCCGCAAATACTCGCCTGAATTCGCGGAAAAGACCTTCAAGCAGATCGAGGGCTTCGGCTCCTACGGCTTCCCCGAAAGCCACGCCGCCTCCTTCGCGCTGATCGCCTACGCGTCGGCCTGGGTGAAGTGCCACCATCCCGACGTCTTCCTGGCAGCGCTCCTCAATTCGCAGCCGATGGGCTTCTACGCCCCGGCGCAGCTCGTCCGCGACGCCCAGAATCACGGCGTCACGGTGCTGCCCCCCGACGTGAACCTCTCGCGATGGGACACGGTCCTGGACGAGGTGCACGGGAGCGCTCGTCGCTACCTCCCCGTTCGCCTCGGCCTCCGGGTGGCCAAGGGCCTCTCCAACGCCGAGGGCGCTCGCATCGTCACGGCGCGAGGCGAGGCGGATTACGGATCGGTCGAGGAAATCTGGCGGCGCGCCGGCGTGACGGTCGCGGCCCTGACCCGGCTCGCCGAGGCGGATGCCTACGGGTCGCTCCGGCTCCAGCGCCGGGATGCGCTCTGGGCCATCCGCGGGCTTCCGTCCGAGCCGCTGCCGCTCTTCGCGGCGGCGGACCGGCGCGAGGGAAGGCTCGCGCCCGAACTTCCCGACATTCCGGTCGCGCTCGCCCCGATGACGGAGGCTCGGGAGGTGGTCGAGGATTACCGCTCGCGCGGCCTCAGCCTACGCCGCCACCCGGTGGCCTTCCTGCGGGGCGAGCTGGAAAGGCGGGGCGTCATCCCATGCGGGCGGCTGAAGCAGCTGCGAGACGGGCGGAATTTGACGGTCGCCGGCCTCGTCCTCGTGCGTCAGAAGCCCGGCTCCGCCAAGGGCGTCATGTTCATCACGATCGAGGACGAGACGGACGTCGCCAATCTCGTGATCTGGCCGTCGGTCTTCGAACGGCAGCGCCGGTTGATCCTCTCGGCCGGCATGATCAGCTGCCGGGGCCGCATGCAGCGGGCCGGGGAGGTGATCCACGTCGTGGCCGACGACCTGGTCGACCTGTCGGGCCTTCTTCGCAGCGTCGGCCAGAGCGGGCGCGGCGACGAGGATTTCCCGCTCCGGACGGGCCGGGGCGACGAGGCCAAGCATGGAGGCTCGCCCGACCAGCGCGACGATCCGCCGATCGGTCACCGGGCCCGGACCATCTCCGCGCCGGACATGAGAACGAGGCCGGAGATCAAGGTCACCACCCGGGATTTCCGGTGAGCGACCCTGACCTGGACGGGTCTTAGAAGCGTTCCGCGGGCCGACCGGCACCGGTGCCGGCAGCGGCACCCGGAGCAGGCGGTGCGCCCGGGGCGCCGCCCGGCCGGCGAGCGCCTGCCGCGAAGCGAGGCTTTGGCTTCGGGGCCGCGATCAGGCCTTCCCGAATCGCCTTCTTGCGGGCCATCTTGCGCGCACGGCGGACGGCTTCCGCCTTCTCGCGGACCTTGCGCTCGGAGGGCTTCTCATACGCCTTCCGCATCTTCATCTCGCGGAAGACGCCCTCACGCTGCATCTTCTTCTTCAGCACCCTCAACGCCTGATCGACGTTGTTGTCGCGAACAAGTACCTGCAAAACCTATCCGATCCCAGGAAAGCCTAACGAGCGGGGGCGCCCGTCCGGCCCGGTGCGAAGCAGTGCTCGACCGTGGAAACGTCCTCCATAGCACCCAATCGGCGCCGCTGTCGCGCGAAATTCTGCCCCGGCCCGATCCAGCCCCCGGCAGCGGAGCACCGAGATCGCGATCGGGACACCCGCTTCCACGCCAACGATAGACCGCAGCTTCGGCAACGGCTCCACATTCCGTTCGCCACCCCTTATGCGATGGCGGGACGGCAAAGGGACCGGGCCGCGACGAGCCCGCCACCATGCCGGGGAGGAATGACACTATGGTGGCCTTGTCGTCGATCCAGCCCGGCTTTTTCCGGATCCCGCTTCCCGAGGTGCTCTCGGACTCGACCCACGGCGAGATGACCGCCTTCGAGCTGAACACCGTCCGGGTCCGGGACGCCGACGGGGCGGAGGGTGTGGGTTACACCTATACGGTCGGGCGGAACGGCGGGGCCGTGAATGCCGTGCTCGGTGAACTCTCGGAGATGATGCTCGGCGAGGATGCCGACGCGATCGAGCGGCTCTGGCACAAGGGCTGGTGGGGGCTGCATTACGGCGGCCGCGGCGGCCCGACGGTGCTGGCGCTCTCCGCCTTCGACATCGCGCTCTGGGACCTGAAGGCGAATCGAGCTGGACTGCCGCTCTGGAAGCTCCTCGGCGGCTACGATCCGCTCGTCCCGGTCTATGCCGGTGGCATCGATCTCGACCTGTCCGTCGATGCGCTGCTGCGGCAGACTGACGGCAATCTCGGGCGCGGCTTCCGGGCCATCAAGATGAAGGTCGGCCGCAAGAACCTGCACGAGGATGTCGAGCGGGTCCGGGCCATGCGCGAGCATCTCGGGCAGGATTTTCCCCTCATGGTCGACGCCAACATGAAGTGGAGCGTGGACGAGGCGATCCGGGCCGCACGGGCCTTCCAGCCCTTCGGGCTCACCTGGCTCGAGGAGCCGACCATCCCGGACGATCCGGCCGGCCACGCCCGCATCGTCCGCGAGGGCGGCGTGCCGATCGCGGCCGGCGAGAATCTCCGCAGCCTCTGGGAATTCAAGCTCTACATCGCGGGCGGCGGCGTCACCTATCCCGAGCCCGACGTCACGAATTGCGGCGGCGTCACCTCTTTCATGAAGATCGCGCACCTGTCCGAGGCGTTCAATCTGCCGGTGACCAGCCACGGCGCCCACGATGTCACCGTGCATCTTCTGGCGGCCTGTCCGAACCGGTCCTTTCTCGAGGCGCATGGTTTCGGACTCGACCGCTACATCGCCGATCCGCTCGTCATCCGGGAGGGGGTCGCGATCGCACCCGACCGGCCGGGTCACGGCATCCGATTCGATTGGGACGGGCTCGCCGCCCTGACCTCCTGACCCGGGCAGCTCGGCTGACTAACCCCGCCCGAGGCTCACCCGGAAGAGACGCAGGAGGATGAGGAGCACGCCGCCATAGACGACGACGCTGGCGCCGCCGAGCGCGAGCAGCGTGGCAAGGTCCGAGAGGGATCCTGCGATCGGCCGAAGCCAAAGGTCCAGAGGCGCGCGGCCGAACCAGGTCACGACGGCCAGCAGCATGCAGCCGATCGCGACGGCAAGCAGCGTGAGCAGGAACGGTCGTGACGGCGCCGTGAATCGTTTCCTAAGGGCGAGAATCCAGAGGATCAGGACATTGGTCCAGGCCCCGACCGAGGTCGCGAGCGCCAGCCCGACGATGCCGAAACGACCGATCAGCAGGATCTTCAGTGCGATGTTGACCGCGTAGCCGGTGAGCGAGGCCCAGAGCGGGGTCGCCGTGTCCTGCCGGGCGTAGAAGCTCGCCGTCACCGATCGGAGGATTACCGCGGCCGGCAGCCCGACCGCGTAGGCGGCGAGCACGCCACCCGAGCGGGCGGCTGCCGCGGCGTCGAATGCGCCGCGCTGGAAGAGTGCGGCCAGGATCAGGTCCGGAACCGTCAGGAAGGCCACGGCACAGGGCGCGGCCAGCGCGAGGGTCAGGCCGATGGCGCGGTTCTGAGCCGCGTGGGCGCCGGCGACGTCGCCCACGGCGATGCGGCGGGTCATCTCCGGCAGGAGCACGGTGCCGGCCGCGATCCCGACCACGCCGAGCGGCAGCTGGTAGAGGCGCTCGGCATAATAGAGTGCCGAGAGCGCGCCCGTCGGCAGCGTGGACGCGATGATGGTGTCGGCGAACATGGCGAGCTGCACGCCCGCCGAGCCGACGACGGCCGGGCCGAGGAGCCGGAAGAATTGGCCGATGGCGGGGTCGCGCCGGGGCAGGGCGGGCCGGGGCGCGATCCCGCCTCGCCCGGCATCCACCCAGACGAGCACCAGCTCCAGCAATCCCGCAGCCGCCACGCCCCAGGCGGCGGCATGCCCGGCGCTCGGGAAGAAGGCTGTCAGGAGGAGCGCCGTCACCATGGAGACGTTCAGGAGGATCGGCGCCGCGGCTGCCGCCCAGAATCGGTCATGGGCGTTCAGGATTCCCGAGATCAGCGTCACCTGGGTGACGAAGAAGAGATACGGGAAGGTGATCCGGGTCAGCGCGATCGCGAGATCGAAGGTGCCGGGTGGCAGCCCCGGGGCGAGGAGCCCGACAAGCGACGGCGTCCAGATGATCGCCGCGGCTAGGATCGCGAGCTGCACGGCGATCATCAGGCCGAGGATGCGGTCGGCGAAGGCCCGGGCGGCGAGGTCGCCCGCTGTCGCTCGAAGCCGGCCATAGGACGGGATGAAGGCTGCGTTGAAGGCGCCCTCGCCGAAGATGGCGCGGAAATGGTTCGGCAGTCGGAAGGCCACCACGAAGGCGTCCGCGACCGGCCCGGCACCGAGAACGGCCGCCATGACGACGTCGCGGACGAAGCCGGTCGCCCGCGACACGAGCGTCCAGCCCCCGACGGAGAGGATGCGGGCCAACATGGTCAGAGCCTTTCGGGCAGGCTGGTCGGCGAGCCGGCTCGCGGCCGAGTCGCCGGGCAGGGTGTCGCGGATAGCCGTCTCCGCGTCCACCTCGCGCAGGCAGCGCGGATGACGATAGAGGCCCTCAGGCCAGGGAGGTGCGTCGGTCCTCGGCCGGAACGGGCATGGAGGCGGAGACGCGGCCCACCGTCTCGCCGACGACGTAGAGAGGCCGACGCTTCACCTCGGCGAAGATGCGACCGATATACTCGCCGATGATGCCGAGCGACATCAGCTGAATGCCGGCGAAAAAAGTGATCGAGACGATGATCGAGGGGTAGCCGGCCACGTCCGATCCGAAGATCAGGGTCCGGACGGCGACGTAGATCGCGGCCGCGATGGCGCACAGGGAAACGAGGCCGCCGAGATAGGTCCAGACCCTGAGCGGAACGGTCGAGAAGGACGTGATGCCGTCGAAGGCGAAGCGGAACAGCCGGCGAAAGCTCCATTTCGTGGTGCCGTGATGGCGGTCCTCGACCACGAACGGGACGCCGGTCGACTTGAACCCGATCCAGGCGTAGAGGCCCTTCGAGAACCGGGCGCGCTCTCCCAGCGCCGTCAGGACCTGGACGCCCTTTCGGTCGATCAGGCGGAAGTCGCCGGCCCCTTCGGGCAGCTCGGTCTCGCCGAAACGCGCGAACAGGCGGTAGAAGACATGGGTGAAGCTCCGCTTGAGCCGGCTCTCGCCCGCACGGTCCGTCCGCTGGCCGTAGATCATCGTGTAGCCCTCGCGCCACCGCTCCACGAAGGCCGGGATCGTCTCCGGCGGATGCTGCAGGTCGGCATCCATGATCACGACGGCCCGGCCGCGCGCATGGTCGAGCCCGGCCGCGATCGCGATCTCCTTGCCGAAATTGCGGCTGAACGAGACCGCCGCGATCCGAGGCTCGGCGGCGTTCGCCCGCCGGATCTCGTTCAGCGTCCCGTCCGTCGATCCGTCATCCACGAACAGGATTTCGAAGGCGGGCGTGATCCGCTCGACAACCGGCAGGAGGCGGGCGCAGAGGGGGGCGATATTCCCGGCTTCGCGGTAGACCGGGATCACGACGCTGATCTCGGTCTCGCCGGCTTCGCTGATCTCAGAGGTGACGGGCTGCATGGCGTCAGGGACTGGTCCGGCCGTGAGCAATAGCTCGAGCCACCATGTCGTGCTCTGCGCCGATGACTACGGCATGAATGCGGGCGTGAGCCGGGGCATTCTTCACCTGGCCGAAAGGGGTCGCATCTCGGCCACGAGTTGCATGACGAATTCTCCCCATTGGCCCGAGGCCGGGCGGGCACTGGCAGCCTTGGGCGCCCCGATCGGAATCGGCCTGCATCTGACCTTGACCTGGGGCCGGCCGCTGGGCGCGATGCCGGGCTTTGCCGGGAAGGGGAGCATGCCGCCGCTCCGGCGCGTGCTGGGGGAGGCTTTTGTCCCCGGGTGGGGCGGTCCCGGACGGGACGCGGACATCGGGCGGGAGATCGCGCGGCAGCTCGATGCGTTCGGCGAGGTGATGGGACGGCCGCCCGATTTCGTCGACGGTCACCAGCATGTCCATGTCCTCCCAGGCATCCGGGCTCAGCTCCTGGATGTGCTGTCCGGCCGGGGACTCGCCGGCCGACTGTGGCTCCGAAACCCGTTTGACCGGATGCCGGCCATCGTCGCCCGACGGCTCTCCGCCGCGAAGGCGCTCTTCGTCGGCGCTCTCGCGGCCACGTTTGGCCGCGACGCCCGTCGGGCCGGCTTCGCGACCAATGCCGGATTCTCGGGGTTCAGCCCCTTCGATCCGGCTCGCGATCCGGCGGCGGATATGAAGTGCTATCTGGCGGCGCTCGGCCCGCGACCGCTCGTCATGTGCCATCCCGGTCTTTCAGACACGAGTCCCGACGAGATCGCCGGGGCCCGGCTCCGGGAATTCGGCTATCTCGAATCCCCCGAATTCATCCGCGACCTGGAGAGTCGGGGCGTGGCACTCGTGCCGGCCCCGACCTGACAATGCCAGATCAGGCCGTCTTGCTCATCATCTCGGCCACGTGTTCCCAATTCACGAGGTTGTCCACGAAAGCTTTGAGGTAATCGGGCCGGCGGTTGCGGTAGTCGATATAGTAGGAATGCTCCCACACATCGACGCCGAGGATCGGCTGCGCGCCGTGAACCAGCGGGTTCTCCCCGTTCGGCGTCTTCATGATCTCGAGCTTTCCGTTCTTCACGGCGAGCCAGGCCCATCCGGAGCCGAACTGGGTCTTCCCGGCCTCCATGAAATCGGTCTTGAACTTCTCGACGCCGCCGAGATCGGACGTGATCCGCTTCTCCAGTTCGCCCGGAATGGACCCGCCGCCATTCGGCTTCATCCACTGCCAGAAGTGAATATGATTGTAATGTTGACCCGCATTGTTGAAGAGCGGCTGGTTCTTGCCGTAGCTCTCCTTGACGATCTCTTCGACGCTCTTGCCCTCGAGCTCGGAGCCTTTCAGCAGCGTGTTGCCGGTGTCGACATAGGCCTTGTGATGCTTGTCGTGATGAAATTCCAGCGTCTCCTTGGACATGTAGGGCTGGAGCGCGTCATAGGCGTAGGGAAGCTCGGGCAGGCTGAAGGTCATGATGATCTCCTCGGACGGTCCGGGTTCGCGGCAGACGGGGCGGGTCGCCGCGAGGCGATGCCACCGGGCCGGACACAGGGCACCAGAGGGACTTAGCGAGGCGCGTCGCGGTTGCCAAGGCGAGGCTTTCCTCCCTAAGCTCGACGGCTGGCAAGCGAAGTATCTGGGTGGCGTCGATGGTCGTGGTCTTGATCCTGCTCGCGCTCTCCCTGGTCGGCGTCGGCGGTGCGGCCGTGGTCTTCGGGGCCCCCATCATCCAGATCGAGCGCGGCTACACGATGGTCCTCGCCGGCACCATGGCGGTCTGCTCCGGCATCCTCCTGCTCGGTGTGGCGCTCGCCGCCCAGCGGCTCGGGCGGGCGGCTCAGGAACTCGTCCGCATCCGCGACCGGCTTCAACGGATGGAGATGTCGACGGCGTCCTCCGGCGTAACCGCGATGCCGGCGAATGGGCCGCTTCCCGCTTTCTCGCCGTCGCCCGGGGCGAACGCGGGGTACGGGTCCCCGGCCGAACCGAACGTGGTCGGCCAATATTCCTCGGGCGGCAACGCTTATGTGATGTATTCCGACGGCACCATCCTGGCCGACACCCCGAGCGGAAAGCACCGCTTCCGCTCCCTCGACGAACTCCGGGCCTTCACGTCGGGAGGAGGCGAGCGGGCGAACGCCTAAGGGCGTGTCAGGCGCCTGCCTCGGACCAGCCGCCCTCGGCCACCCTGAGCGCGAAGGCGTAGATCAGCGCGACCTCTTCGAGCCGATCGAACCGGCCCGCCGCCCCGCCATGACCCGCCTCCATGTTGATGCGCAGGAAGACGGGCCCGCCGCCCGTCATCGTCGCCCGGAGCTTCGCGACCCATTTCGCGGGTTCCCAATAGGTCACGCGCGGGTCGGTCAGTCCCCCGAGCGCCAGGATGGCCGGATACGGCTGCGGCGAGACGTTGTCGTAGGGCGAGTAGGACAGGATGGTGCGGAAAGCTTCCTCGTCCTCGCCGGGATTGCCCCATTCGGGCCATTCGGGCGGCGTCAGCGGCAAGTCGCCATCCAGCATCGTGTTGAGGACGTCGACGAAGGGTACGTCGGCCACGATCCCGCCGAAGCGGTCCGCGCCGATATTCGCAACCGCGCCCATCAGCATCCCGCCCGCCGAGCCGCCGTGGGCGACGATCCGGCCGCGGCGCGTGAAGCCCTGGGTGATCAGGGCGTCGGCGCAGGCCACGAAGTCCGTGAAGGTATTCGGCTTTTTGGTACGCTTGCCGTCGAGGTACCAGCGCCAGCCCTTTTCGGTGCCGCCCCGGACATGGGCGATAGCGTAGACGAAGCCGCGGTCCACCAAGGAGAGGAGGTTGGTCCGGAACGACGCCGGCATCGAGGAGCCATAGGAGCCGTAGCCGTAGAGGAGGCAGGGGGCCGTGCCGTCCTGGGCGAGGTCGCTCCGGTAGACGAGCGAGATCGGGACGGTCTCGCCGTCCGGCGCGGTCGCGTGGATGCGGCGGGTCCGGTAGCGCGAGCCGTCGAAACCGCTCGGGATCTCCTGGCGCCGGCGGAGCACACGCTCGTGGGTGACGAGGTTGTAATCGTAGGTCTCGTTCGGCGTCGTCATCGACGAATAGACGAAGCGGATCGTATCGGTGTCGAACTCGTAGCCCGTGCTGAAGGAGAGGCTGTAGGCCTCCTCCGGAAACGAGATTGCGTGTTCGGCCCCGGTCCAGGTCTCGCGCACGACGATGCGGGGATTGGCATCCTGCCGCTCGAGCCGGACGAGGTGGCGGGCAAGCGCCGCGTGCCACAGGATCATGGTCCCGGGGCGGTGCGGAACGAGGTCGCGCCAATTCTCCCGTCCGGGATCACCGAGCGGCGCCACCACGAGCTTGAAATCCTCCGCCGCGCCGTCATTCGTCCGGACCAGGAGGTCGGAGCCGTGATGCGCGACCGAATAGAGAATCAGCGGAGATCGGGCCGCGACGAGCCTCGGCTGGCCTTCATTCTCCAAGTCGACGAGCCAGGTCTCGGACGTCTCGTGGTCGCTGATGTCGATCGTCAGGAAGCGATGCGAGCTCGTTTGGCCGATGGAGACGAACCAGCCCGTCTCCCGCTCTTCGTAGATCAGGACGTCGTCCTCGCCCGAGGTGCCGATCGTGTGGCGCAAGACCCGGAGCGGCCGGTGATTCGCGTCGACCTCGACATAGTAGAAGGCCGCCCCGTCGCCACTCCAGACGACCTCGCCCGAGGTCGCCCGCACCTCGTCGTCGAGATCCGTCCCGGTCTCGAGGTCGCGGATGCGGACGGTATAGAGCTCCGAGCCGGAGCGGTCCGCGCTCCAGGCGAGACGCCGGTGGTCGGGGGAATGCACTGCGCCTGACAGGTCGAAATAGGCGAGCCCTTCTGCCTCGACGTCGCCGTCGAGCAGAATGTGCTCGTCGCCACCGTCACGCGGGCGTCGGCAGACGATCTCGTGCTGCCCGTTCTCGCGGTGGCGCGCGAAATACGACCAGGGGCCGTCCGGCGACGGCACGCTCGATTCGTCTTCCTTGATGCGGGCCCGCATCTCGCGGACGAGTTCGACCCGCTGCGGCTCGAGATCGGACAGCGCCGCCGCCGTATAGGCATTCTCGGCTCCGAGATGCTCCGCGATGTCGGCCGGCAGCCGGGAGGCGTCCTTCAGCACATCCTTCCAGTTCGGCGCCTTGAGCCACGCATAATCATCCTGAACGAGGGTGCCATGGACACCGAATTCGACGGTCCTGACCTCCGCTCGAGGCGGGTCGAGACGCGTGCGACGCACGGCCGGTAGGGCCTGTGATGTGGACATCCGTTCTCCCGAAGCCGGCCCGGCCCAGCCCGGCCGATTGGCCCGAGCCCTCTTAGAAGGCGGGAGCCACCCCATCAACGCGGTGTCGCGTCGGCAAAGTTGCGCCCGCAAGCCTCGGCTTGACAGATCTAGGAATATATACGCAATTACGCACTTGAGTTAGCACGATGGGCGAGGTAGGTAGGCAGGGACAGGCCGGCACGGATGCGCCCGTCTCGCAAGAGACGGAGCGCTGGGTTGCGACTTTGGATCCGATGATCCAGCACGTCATCCTCGCGGAATTCACTGAAATGCTCAGGGAATATACCTGCGGGGAGAGCGAGCTACCTCCTGATTGGGTTGATGACTATCACGTGCTAGCCGAGGCGATGCTCTCTTTCGTCTTGAAAGTGGCGGTTCTTGGCCCCGTTAGATAGCCAGTAAAAAGCATCCTTAAGCGCCAGGAGTTCTGTTGCCGCTATGCGCTGAAGCTCATCTATGGAATACGAAACGTCGATTCTAAAGCCGGCCGTTCGGCGCCAACGTATAAGCTCAGCAAACGTTGATATAGCCTTTAGTTCGGGAGGGGCCTTCTCCCAAATGCGCCTAGCGGCTTTACGGTGATGGCCTTTGTGATTCGTAAGGATGTTGCACGTTATGTGAGTTCCATTGAGCGTAAGGCGACCGTGGATGATGTTGTCGCGAACCTCACGAAGGACAATAATGCTGTCCTTCATCTTCTTGATGTCTGCGGACAGTTTGGCGTCTTGGCCGGCGGCCGCGAACGCAGCCACACACCAAGCGTCTAACTGAGGACGAAACTCAGGCCGACTTGCTTTCTCGCAGTTAGCTATCCCGCACAGGAACGATGCCTGTCCTATTATGAGATTTTCGAAATCGTTCCATTGGAGCACGAGACAGCCTACAAGATAGGCGAACTCGTCATCGGGACCTCGAAATGGTGGACACTCAAAAGAAAGACGCATCCGCAGACCCTACCAAGGCGCCTGAGTTTCAGCGCGTCCTCGGCAACATGCTCCGGACGCCGCCTAAGCCGCAATCTGAGATGAAGGTCGGGAAGCGGGCGCCGCCGAAGCCGAAGAGTGGCAAGGCCGCTACACCGAAGAGCGAGCAAACAATCTGATCATAAGCGGGATTGCGGGGATTAAAGCTTGTGTGTCATACCAAGCGGGTCGAGCCGAACCGACTCGATAAAAAAAGGGCCGGCAAACGGGCCGGCCCTCAGTCCAAATAAGCAGCCTAAAAATCAGCGCTCATGAACGAGCGCTTGACCGGAAGTAGCAACCAAAGCGATGGCATGACGACAGTCAGCCTTGTTATGGTAACCCTCGCCAGCATTGGCGATTTTCCGGTTGTTGGCCGCGTACAGCGTCCAACGCCACTGCTTGTCAACGTCTATATAGATAACATAGTACATGACACACCTTCCTGACCGTAACGGTCATATCAATCGGTACCTGTTCGAGTACCGGTTTCAGGGAGCGGAGTGGGGCTTTGAGGTGACCGCACGATCGCCGGAAGAGGCGAAAGAGCGGATCAAGGCACTGACCTGGGCCCGTTACGAGGGCCAAGTCAGACTCAAGGTTCCAGTTCCTGGCGCAGGGCTGATCCAACGAATCGCCGCGCGCTACCATCAGCTTAGCAGTTCCTTAAAATCCTAGCGAATCCACCTGCGGATAACTTTCGGCTTCGGGCCGGGATGCTTCTCGCGCCAGCGGACGAAGCGGTTAGCTTTGTAGGTGAAGACCGGAGCCGTCAGGCCGTCGATAGGTGAGACGCTTACCTTCGATGCCTTTGAGCGCAGCGGCGGCGCGGTCCGTGTCGTTGAAGCCGAGCGCGGTGCGGTAGTTGTAGCGGAAGTCGAACTCGGCAAGGTAGCGGTGCAGGTGCTTCTCGCCGCAATGCTGGTAGATGCCCTTCATCCCGCGCTTGAACACGGAGAAGTAGCCCTCGATCGTGTTGGTGTGGACCTCGCCGCGCACGTACTCGCCGGACGAATGATGCACGGTCAGGTGCTCGCCGAAGTGGCCTTTGACCTCGCCATAGAGGCGGCTTTCGTCGGTGAAGACGCGGGACTCGCGGGCGATGTTGCCCTTCACGATCTCGGTCACGGACGCCTTCGTGGCGATGCCTGAGTAGAACGAACGAACGGAGCCGCCGCGCTCGACCAGGGAGACGATCGGGCGCTTGCCGCCAAGCCCGCGCTTGCCGCGGATCGTGGTCTTGCCCTTGGTCTTGTCGTCCATGTTGCCGTGATAGGTCTCATCGACCTCGACAATCTTGCCTTCGCCGCCGATCGGGCCGGCGTCGGGCGCGGGAGCCATGGCAGCGCGGATGCGGTGAGCCATGAACCAAGCGGTCTTGTACGTCACGCCGAGCATGCGGTGCAGCTGGTGGGCGCTCATGCCCTTCTTGCTCGACGTAAGCAGGTGAATGGCGAGGAGCCACTTATGAACCGGAACGTGCGAGCGGCCCATGACGGTGCCAACGCGGGCCGTGAACTTGTCGCGGCAATCGTTGCACAGGAACATGCCGGCCTGCGTCTTGCCGGCCATGCGGTGGACCTTGAACGATCCGCAATGAGGGCAGGACACCTCACCGTTCGGCCAACGCGACTCCTCAAGGTGAGCCATCGCAGCGGCTTCGTCGGTGAATACGGGATTGGTGAGGTCGGCAGACATGGGAAGCTCCTATGCCCAGGACCCTACGCCATCACGCCTGCTAACTCAAGTGTATAATTGCCAATATATACTTAGTACATCGTGAGCAGCGGGGCCTGGAGGAAGGCCTCGACGGGAACGAAGAGGCAACATCCCATGAGTCGTCATGTCGCGTCCAGAACGTCGCCCCCGATTTCCCGAACGACGGCCGAGTCGCCGCTCCCGCGCGCGTCGTACCGCCTGCTCACGTCCCTCGCGGAGACCGGCGCCGCCGCGATGTCGGATCCGACGCGCGACGGGGTCGTGATCCTCCAGACCCAACGGGCCGGCATGTCGCTGGGACGCGGCACTCATCGCAAGCCTGTGCTCGAAGACTTGCGCCGTCGCGACCTCGTGAATGTCGACCTGCGCGGGCGGGCCACGATCTCCGAGGCGGGGCGGGCCCATCTCCGCCGCCGGGGAGCGGTCGAGGCGGGCTTCTCGGCCCAGCATCGCGATCTCGTGTCGGCCGTCATCCCGGGAGAGGACGGGCCCGAACGCGTTACGGTGAATGCGGCCGAGAGCCCCCTCGACTGGCTCCGGCGCCGCCGCGACCGGGACGGAGAGCCGCTCATCGACGCGGCCAGTTTTGCGGCGGGCGAACGGCTCCGGCGCGATCTCACAGCGGCCGGGATGATGCCGAGCGTGACGGCGCGCTGGGACGGCGCGGTCGCGAGCGGCGCCGGCGGGGCACGCGATCCCGCGAGCGCGACCGATGCGGTCATCGCCGCCCGGCAGCGTGCCCGCGCCGCCTTCGCCGCGGTCGGATCCGACTTCGCCGACCTGCTGCTCGACCTCTGCGGCTTCCTGAAGGGTCTCGAGGTGATCGAGCGCGATCGGGGCTGGCCCTCGCGCTCCGCCAAGGTCGTCACCCGCCTGGCCCTCCGTCAGCTCGCACGCCATTACGGTCTCGAATCCGAGGCCCGGGGTCCCGCCCAGGCCTCGCGCCTTCGGACCTGGATCGCCCCGGAGGTGGAGGAGGCCGCCTGACCTAGGCCGGGGCGGCCGCGACCCGGCTCGCCTCGGCCTTGATCCGGTCGACCATGGAGCGAAGACCGTTCGAGCGTTTGCTTGTGATGTGCTGGCCGAGGCCGAGGTCGCGAAACATCTGGAGCGCATCGATCTCGACGACGCGACGGACGGGTTGTCCGGCGTAGAGGGCCACCAGAAAGGCCACGAGCCCCTTCGTGATATGCGCGTCGCTGTCGGCGCCGATCTCGAGGACGGCCTCGTCGCCCCTTCCGCGGACCTGCATATCGAGCCACACCTTGCTCTGGCAGCCGGGCACGAGCTTGTCGTCCGTATGCGCCTCAGCCGGCAGGGCCGGCATCTGGCGCCCGAGCTCCATCAGATACTCGAACTGCTCGTGCGCATCGTCGAGGAGTTCGAAATTGGACAGGATCTCGTCCGCGGGAGGCAGCATCTTGGGCTCATCGCTCGTCTTCGAGAGCGATATAGGCGCGGCGCCCCCTCGGCGCGAGCCGGCCGGCTCAGCGCCGCGACGACGAGGTCTCGGGTCTCGCCCCGACGGTCCCGGCCGCCGTCGCGCTCGGCGCGGCATCCGCGATCGTGCGGCGCAGCACCGCGTCCGCCATGGCCGGCCCGGCCCCGCTTGCCGCGACGGCACCGGCGAGGTGAGCCGAGGCATCCTTCGTGGCCGCCGCTAAGCTCTCGGCCAAGCCGAGGCCGGGCCGTTGGGGAGAGTAGGAATAGATCGAGGCGATCACTGCCGTCGCCAGAACGATACGCAACATGGATGGACCTTGACCGAGCAGGAGATCTTCTGTGCCGAATAATCATTGAAATTCTGAGTACTTGCCACCTGACTTCAGGATTAACGGCGGGTTAAATGCCAAGAAGCGCCGGAATGGCGTGATCTTGCCCGATCTCATAATAAATTATGAAGTCCCAGGCGGATCAAGTCTGCGTTCCCCTTTAGCTTTGATTTAAGTCCGCTCTGTCACGGTCCGTTTGTGCAGGCGAGGGGCGCACGGCCAACGTGTGGACAGGGTTTGCGTAACTTAACAGCCTTCGTTTCCGACGAGAGCGTCGCGCTTCGCGCCTCCCGTACGGAACGGGAGATGGTCGGCAGCCTGGCAGCTTTCGTGTCCGCTCGGAGCGCCTCGGGCATTGTCGGGCTCGCCTCCGTTGCAGCCTGTCTCGCCGTCTCAGTCGCGACCGGCTGGACCGCGCCGCTGCTCGTCGTCGCGGCTGCGGCGCCCTGCCTTTCGGCGGCGGTCGCATCCCGCATGGGCCGGTCGGCGCCCGCCTATTTCATCTCGGGCACAGGCTTCGGAATCTTGGCCGCCGCGAGCGCCGGCTCCTCCCCCCTCGGCCTGTTGCCGCTTTTGCTCGTCCTCCTCGCTGCCGAGCCGGCCGACGCCTTGCTGTCCAACCACCGCCGCGGCTTCCTCGCTGCCTCGGTCGGCTCGATGCTGGCCTTCGCGGCCGTCATCTCGGCTGCGCTGCCGACCGACGCAGCCGCGTCCTGGGCGGCTCCGATCCTAATCCTGCAGGTCGCGGTACAGGCGGCCGTCTCGGCCAAGCTGCGGTCGCAGGGGGCGACGGTTCGGCGTCCGGAAAGGTCGTCGCCGATCGAGGATACCGTGCCGATCGCGGCCATCGGCGATCTCGTGACTTGGCATGACGCATTCGGCGACGTCCTGCGGGCGAGCGCAGCCTCGGGTCGCCTCCTCGGCGCGGCACCCCGCGCGCTCGCCGGAGGCGGTCTCTTGGCCCGCGTTCACGTCTCCGACCGTCCCATCTACCTGAAGTCCCTGAGCGACGCCGCGAATGGCGTCGAGCCGGTCAGGGTCGAATTCCGTGTTCACCGCGACCGGTCGGACGAGCCCGATCAGGGCCATGCGTCGCGCACCTCCGGCGCCGTTGTCTGGGTCGAGATGCGGGCGCATCCGCTGCGAAGGCCGGGGCATGACCAGGCGGGTGCGGCCGTGCTCGCCGTGACCCGCGACGTGTCGGACCAGCGCCGTCACGCCGAGGAGCTCGAGACTGCAAGGCTCGAAGCCGAGCGGGCGAACGAGATAAAGGGGCGTTTCCTCGCAACCGTCAGCCACGAACTCCGTACGCCCCTGAATGCGATCATCGGCTTTTCCGAGCTGCTCTCGGCCGACCATCCGTTCCTCCTCACCGAGGAGCGCCGGAAGGAATACGCCCACATCATCCGGGGATCCGGCCACCATCTCCTCGAGATCGTGAACACGCTTCTCGATATGTCGAAGATCGAGACCGGAAACTTCAACTTCGAACCCGAACCCTTCGGGCTTCGAGAACTCGCAGCGAGCACCTGCGACCTGATCCAGCTCAAGGCCGATGAGGCTGGTGTCAGGATCGAGCGCCGCCTCGATTCCGGCCTGCCCGAGATCGTCGCCGACCGGCGTGCCTGCCGGCAGATCCTGATCAACCTGATCTCGAACGCCGTGAAGTTCACGCCTCGGGGCGGCCTCGTAACCGTGTCGCTCGGGATGGCCGACGAGGAGGTCGTGATCGGGGTCGCCGACACCGGCATCGGGATTCCCGAGACGGACCTGCCGCGGCTGGGCGATCCCTTCTTCCAGTCGGGCGACGTTCACCGCCGCTCGCATGAGGGGACCGGGCTCGGCCTGTCCGTCGTGCGTGGGCTCGTCGGCCTCCATCGTGGCCGCATGTCGATCGAGAGCGGGTCGGGCGCCGGGACCACGGTCACGGTGAGCCTGCCTCTGGAGGCCGGCGACGATGTCCTGCCTGCAAAGCCGGCCGTCGTTCACACCTTGACGCGCCTGCCGGTGCGTCAGCCCGAAAGGATGAGCGCGTGAACCCGCGTAGCGCCACGATGTCCCGCGCCCCTGCACGGGGCGCGCCCGCGGGATCTGCGGTGGCGAATGTCGGCCGGCGCGCCGGCATGGCCGTGTTGCGCCTCGCTGCCCGCAATCCGGGCAAGATCCTCGGCTTCGTGGCGGTCTTCGGCGGGGCCGGCGTGTTCGGCTGGAACGTGCTGATGACCCAGACGGCGCGCCACCCGGCGCCCCTGTTCGGCCCCGCGAAGCCCGCCGTCGCCCCACCGGTCGAACCGCCCCGGAGGCCGGAGGCCGCGACCATGCCGCCCCTGCCGGCGCCGCGTCCGGATCCCGCCGCCCTGCCGGGGCGGCCGGCGGCGGAACCGGTCAGCCGGACGGGATCGACCTCCGACCCGATCGGCGCCTTGATCAAGTCGTCGGACCCGCAATCCCCGCGCGCCTCCGCGGAGACGAAACCCGCTCCCTTGCCCCGAGTGGCGTCGGCCCAGAAGGCCTTGGCCAAGCTCGGCTACGGCCCGATCGGCGCGGACGGCCTGATAGGGTCGGCGACGCGCCAGGCGCTGGAGCGTTTCGAGCGGGACCGGAGCCTGCCCGTCACTGGCGCACTCGGCCCCCGTACCGCAAAGCTCCTGGCCTCGGCGTCCGGCATCCCGGTCGAGTGACCGGCGGGGATCGGGGGAGATGGCGCGGCTGCGCTCGGATTTCTGGGTGGCGGCCCATCTCCGGCGCTGCGGCGTCGAGGGGATCGAGGCCGTCTTGCGCCGGCGCGGCGCGGCCGAGGCCGGCGCAATCTACGTGACAGTGGACCATCTCGACGGTCTGGTGGATCTCTACGGTCCCGCGCCGCAATCGGAGCTGACGGGCGACGAGACTGACCGGCTGTTCGCACCGCTCCTTTCAGGGGCGGCCCCGCCCGACATCGAGGTCCGGATGGTCCGGGAGCTCAGATACGATCCAGACCTCTGGTGGATTTCGATCGATGACCGGCTGGGACGCTCGGCCCTGACGCTCGTGCGGGCCGAACCGCGCTGAGCGCGGGGTTTGCGGCATCGAGACGACCGGCCGCGGCCTTGCCCCGGCGGCCCCGGTCGAGCTCCCGTGTATCCGACCGACGCGTCTCGACGGGCGCCTGCCTCTGCGGTACGTCCGACCCGACCAGATAGGCCGCGGCGTCCAGGCTCGTCGACCGCGCGACTGCGGCGAGTTCGAAGATCACGTCGACGGATTTCGCTTCCCGCCAGTCGAGACCGAGGAGAACCCGGACGCAATCGTCCGGCGCGAGATCGAGCGCCCGGAGAGCCAGGACGAGCGTCTCGCGACTGGCCTCGTGATTCGCGTCGAGCCGCCAGCCCGGGCCGAGCCGCAGCTCGGCTGCGAGGAACGAGACGAGCCTGGTCGGACGCTGGCCGGCGGCGAGAGCCAGGATGCGCTCGCCCGCCCCAGTGCCGGGGCGCGGCCGCGACGGCGCCGTGCGGGCCAGATGGCCCTCGACCTCGCCTCTGATCGCCGCTCGGACGTCCGTGGGGGCGAAGCCGTAGAGGGCTGCCCGGTCGGCGACGCTGAGATCCGAGCGCGCGAGAAGCCGCAAGGCCAGGCTTTCGCGGAAGCGGGCCCGGTCCACAAGCGATGCCAGGGCATGGCCGCCGAGGCGGACGGCCCGGTTCGCGGCCAGCGCCAGATCGACCTCGTCCCGCGCGAGGGATACGAAGTCGTCCACCTCGGAGGGCGAGAGGTCCGCGAGGGTGGCTCGCGCCGCGGAACTGTGCCGGTCCGCAGTCGCAGGTGCGGGCGGCGGCATATCGGGGGCGAGCCGCGAGCGGAGAGCCCCGAGGACGGCTTCGGGCGCGTCGTCCACATTGCCGAGCAAGGCAGCCGTCTCCGAGAGAACATCGTCGGTGACGAGCGGGATCAGGCCGAGCGCGATTTCCTCGTAGTCGCGAGCCGCCGCCGGGCAGCGATTTTGCGCCGAGACGAAGGTCTGCGTCTGGATTCGCAGCAGCAGCGGTCGCAAATCCGCCTTCGGACTCTGCGCCAGCCGCGCGAGATGGGACAAATCGGGGACGGGATCGCTCCGCATGGTCGAGCTCGAAGAAGCCCGGTCGTTATCGGACGATCAAGCTTACCGAACACATAACGCGGAGCGCCGAAGCCAGAAGAAGCGCGGCGGGAACGAAGTCTTAACCATAACCGGGTGGATTTCCGTCATGGCGGCGGAGAGGATGATGTCGAAGGAACGAAGGCAGGGTGAGGTCGTACCCTTCCCGGTGTCCAACCCCCAGGGACCGCGTCGGCAGGACGACGGCCCGGACGAACGGGGCGTCCTCCTCCTGTTCACCGGCGTCCGGTACGAGCGCGCCGCGCCCGATGCCCCCGTGCCGCCGTCGCCCGGAGACCGGACCCGCCCGACCCGTCGGCGTCGGGTCGGGCGCTGACGCGCATCCGCGGTCAGGACCGTCGCGTGCAGCGCCTCTCCGCGACGCCCCTTATCCTGATCCTCGCCTCGACCCTCGCGGGCTGCGTCGAGCGGGGCGATTTCGGCCGCGTGAAGACCTCCGCGTGGAACAGCATGGTCGGGCAGACGGGATCTCTCGCGGCCGCCGCCCGAGGCGAGCCCGTCTCCGGCAACCCCTTCACCGACGACGAGACGGAGTTGCGCGACCGCGCCTGGCGCTTCCTCGTTCCGGGACGGGACCGGCCCTGGTTCGACCGCATCCTGGCCGAGCTCGTTGCGACCCGGATCGTCCCGCCCGACCTGATCGGGCCCGACCGCCAAGCCTATCATCGTGGCCTGCTGGAGGATCAGGGCCGCTCGCCCGTGTCCCTGTACCGCCGGCTGTCCGAGGATGCGGCGGCCGATCTCCGGCTCGTCGAGCCCTTCGCCCGTGTCGCCGCCGAGGTCCTGGCCGCGGACCGTATCCGTCTCCGCGCGCTCGGCCGGGCAGCCGAGGTGAGCCCCGACGATGTCGGCGACGCCCGGGCGCGCGTGGCCGAGAACCGCTGCCTCATCGCCTGGGTGACCGCGGCGAGCGCCTTTCGGGTCGCCGCCTACGCCTACGCGCTCGACCACTTGGTGATCGAGGCGCCGCAGCGCGATGCCGGGCCGACGGAGCGCGTCATCGCGGCGCTCCGCGTCGAGCGGATCCGTCTCGAGCGGCTCGGCGTGCGGCCGCTCGCCGCCGCGTCCTGCGCCGGAGAGGTCGAGACGATCGTCCGCCCGATGCGCAACGATGCTCCTCTCGTCCGCAAGGGCTGACGCGCCTCAGCGCAGGCCGGTCCGCCCGGACCCCGAGACCACGTCGAAGCCGCGTCTGCCCTGAACCGGGCTGAAACCTGAAGCCGCGGCGGCGGGCTCGATGAACCCTCGCTCCCGCTGGGCGGCGGTGCGGGGGCCCGCGCTGTCGAGCCCTGGCAAGGGCAGCGGGGCAAGTCCGCGATGGGCCGGCGCCATGACGTCGTGCCAGAGCGCGGCGGGCAGGGCTCCGCCGGTCAATTGGCGGGTTGGGCGGTCGTCGTCGTTGCCGAACCAGACGCCCCCGACGAGATGGCCCGTGAAGCCGACATACCAGGCGTCCCGATAGGCGCTCGTGGTCCCGGTCTTGCCGCCGGAGGGATGGCCCGGGATCGCCGCGCGCCGCGCCGTTCCCTCGTCCACCACCTTGCGCAGCATGCTGTTCATGTCGGCCACGATGTCGAGCGCGATCGCGCGGCCCGGTCGCGGCATGTCGCGGTCGCGGCGAAACAGCAGGGTGCCGCGGGCATTGGCGACGCCGACCACGGCGTGCGGTTCGACCCTGACGCCGCCGCTCGCGAAGACCGCGTAGGCGGCCGTCATGTCGAGGAGCTTTACCTCGGAGGCGCCGAGCGGCAGCGAGGGCGTGTCCTGAAGCTTCGTCGTGAGGCCGAGCCGCTGGGCCACGTCGATGATGCGGCCGCGGCCGAACCGGGCCTGCCGCGCTGTCGTGGTCTCGCCGGCCGCCCGGCCGATCTCGACCGAGAGCCTGACCGCGACCGTGTTGATCGACCGCGCCAGCGCGGAGGAGAGCGGCATGGCGCCCGCGAAGCTTCGCCCGTAATTCGCCGGGCACCACGAGCCGAGACAGATCTCCGCATCCTGAACGAGCGAATTCGGCCGCAGCGAGGTGTAGGCGAGGGCGGCCGCATAGACGAAGGGCTTGAAGGCGGAACCGGGTTGCCGGAGCGCGTCCGTCGCGCGGTTGAACTGGCTGTCGCCGTAGTCGCGCCCGCCGACCATCGCCCGCACCGCCCCGTCCGGGTCCATCACCACCATGGCGGCCTGCCGCACGGCGAAGCGCTGGCCGTCCCGGGCGAGCGCCGCCCGGAGGCTCGTCTCGGCCTGGCGCTGGATGGCTCCGTCGAGCGGCGTCTCGACGACGAGCACCGTCTCGGCGCCGAACCGGCCCGCTCCGGCAAGGCGCTGCACTTCCCGGAAGGCCCAGTCGAGATAATGGTCCGGGTGGAGCGCCTCGTCGCGCGCGACCGCGACGGCGGGCGCCTCCTTGGCCGCATCGCGCTCCCGCCGGCCGATCGCGCCCGTGTCGTACATGCGGTCGAGCACGTCGCCGGCACGGGCCTGGGCCGCGGCCGGCGAGGCATGGGGCGCGTATCGCGACGGCGCCTTGAAGAGGCCGGCCAGGGTGGCGGCCTCGGCCAGGGTCACGTCGCGGGCGGACTTCTCGAAATAGAAGCGCGAGGCGGCCTCGACGCCGAAGGTTCCGGCGCCGAGATAGGCCCGGTCGAGATAGAGTTTCAGGATCTCGGCCTTGCCGAGCCGGAATTCGAGCCAGACCGCCAGGAAGGCCTCGCTGATCTTGCGCTCCAGCGTCCGCTCGCCCGACAGGAACAGGTTCTTGGCGAGCTGCTGGGTGATGGTTGAGCCGCCCTGGACGATGCCGTCCGCCTGCGCATTCGCGACGAGGGCCCGGACCAGGCCGACAGGGTCGATGCCGTGATGGTCGTGGAAGCGCCGGTCCTCGGTCGCCAGCACGGCCGCGACGAGATGCGGCGGCAGGTCGTCCAGCGCGAGCCGGTCGTCGTGCCGGATGCCGCGGCGGCCGATCTCGCGCCCATGGCGGTCGAGGAAGGTCGCCGAGAGATCGAGCCGCTTCAGCCAATCGGGCCCGGTCTCCCGGAAGGCGGGCTGGGCGAGGGTGAGGAGAAGGAGGGCGCCGACCGTCGCCAGCGTGACGGCCTCGTCGAGGCCCGCCAGCAGGAGGCGGAGCGCGCGGCCCAAGGCGAGCCCGGCCGCGTGCAGAGCGGAGCCCAACCATCCGCCGACGCGTCTCGTGATCCCGACCACCCCCGGCCTTCCTCGCCGGGAGGTGCGCTGCCTCGACACGCGGCCGGGACACGCGTCCCGTGCGGGTTCGTGCTACAGGGCGGAGCGGCGCAAAGCGCGTTCCCGACAAGACCGTCCCGGGCCGACCCAGACGGACGGGACCATGCGCCGAAACGGATCATTCACCATGTCGCAGCCGGTCGGACCGGAACAGCCATTCTGGCGCACGAAGACCCTGGAGGAGATGAGCCCCTCCGAATGGGAGAGCCTGTGCGACGGCTGCGGGCGCTGCTGCCTGATCAAGCTCGAGGACGACGAGACCGGGACCATCCACTACACGGATGTCGGCTGCATCCTCCTCGACGGCGGGACCTGCCGCTGCCGCGACTATGAGCGCCGGCAGGAGCGGGTCTCCGATTGCGTGCGCCTGACCCCCGAAAGCGTGCGGGCGATCCGCTGGCTCCCCCGCACCTGCGGCTATCGCCTCGTCAAGGAGGGCCGCGACCTCGCGCGGTGGCACCCGCTGGTCTCGGGCGATCCGGACAGCGTTCACCGGGCCGGGATCTCGGTCCAGGGCGAGGTCGCCGGGACCGAGGAGGATTTCACCGTCGACGAACTGCTCGACCGCATCGTGGATTGAGCGCGCGCGGGCGACCCCCGCCGGAACTCCCGCCGCCCTAGTCCGTTCTGCTCACGGGACGTGGCCGCCCGGCGGCCGCCAGTCTTTCCTCGAGAATCAGGAGCGGGCCCATGGGGTTCTTTTCGTCACCGATCAAGACGATGGATGATCTGTATCTGCATACGCTGCAGGACATCTACTACGCCGAACATCAGATCACGAAGGCTCTGCCTCTGATGGTCGACAAGGCGGGCAATTCCGCGCTGAAACAGGCGTTCAAGAAGCATCTCGGCGAGACCGAGAAGCAGATCACCCGCCTCGACGAGGTGTTCAAGATCCTCGGCAAGGAGCCCAAGGGTGCGACCTGCCCGGCGATCGACGGCATCATCAAGGAAGCCAACGAGCTGATGTCGGATTGCGACGACACCGAGGTGCGCGATGCCGCCATGCTGGCCGCCGCCCAGGCGGTCGAGCATTACGAGATCACCCGCTACGGCACCCTGATCGCGTGGTCGAACCAGGCCGGCAAGGCGAACATCGCCAAGATCCTCGAGCAGACGCTCGAGGAGGAAAAGGCGACCGACCAGAAGCTGACCCAGCTCGGCGAGACGAACGTCAACAAGAAAGCCGCCGCCTAACCGCGCCCGGCGACTGCGCCCTCAGGGGCGACGCGGACGGCGGCCGAAAGGCCGCCGTTTTCGTGCGAGAAAGCAAGCCGCGCCGGGGTTGGTACGCTAGGGAGCGTATTGACGGGGCATTTCCTACGTGCTGCTGCCCTTCTCGGCACCTATGGAGGCTTGAGCGGCGCGCAGGGAATCTTCCGGCTTTTGGCCCAGGACGGGATCGCCCCCACCCGAGAACGTCCAGCGTGGTCTCGCCCGTCTCGGTTCCGCTGGCCAACAAGGTAATCCGGGCTGGGCAACCCGTTGTAATGTGGTGGTGTGTCGAGGCCGTCCCCGCTCGGGCGCGCCGCCGACCGCGGTGGTGGAGAGGGTCGGTCCTTGGCCTGAACGGAACGCCGCCCTCCTAACGCGACGTGCGCCGACGGCCACTGCCGGGACCAGGCTACCATCGGGGTCAGACAAGGGGCGGCACTTCTTCGACAGTGCCGCGCTACATGAGCGGGCGCCCACGTTGCTCACCCGTTGTCCTATAGGGAGCGGCGCGGCCGTTTGCCAATTTTGCGCTTTGCGCGGCCGGGTCGGGATGCGTCCTCCCTCCAAGTAGTAACGGCCACCCCAAATCAGTGCTGAGAGTCCTCTTGCTTGAGCGTGGCGAACGGCTACCATCCCAAAGTAGAACGGGAGGGTGTCGTGAGCGAAACTATCGAAACAACAACAGTTCCAATTTTGGTAGAGTTGATTGCGCAAGGACGACCGAATAGACCAGGCAAAAATATTAATCCAAAATACATTACTGTACACAATACGTCGAACGTAAGTAAAGGGGCTGGAGCAAAGGCGCATTCGAAGTTTGTACGTGAGACGGGGTACTACGTGTTACCCAACGGGCAGAAACAATGGGTGTCATGGCATCTCACCGTCGACGACACATACGTTATCAAGCATTTGCCTTTCAACGAGATCGCTTGGCACGCGGGCCCGGGAAACGCGGCGAGCATCGGCATTGAGATTTGCATGAACTCCGACGGCGACCAGGCGGTAGCCAACAAGAAGGCGGCCGCGCTGATCGCGCAATTACTCAAGGAGCTGAAACTTGAGATCGGTGCCGTTAGAACTCATCAATCCTGGACCGGCAAGTACTGTCCAACTTTGCTGATCGGCCAGTGGGCCGCATTTCTTGCTATGATTAAGGCCGCCCGGGACGCTATCGATCCAAAGTTGGACGATTTCATCATTTCTCAGGACGAGCGCAATGAGATGAAGGATCTTGAGCCGTCCGACGAAGACCTTCGCCCCGAGATCGATCACGATGAGGTGGCGCGCGTCGTGTCGTCGGAGCTCCGAACTCAGTCCGCGGAGCTTGGGGCCTACTCGACGGCCCTCGAGACTTTTAACGCCCTGATCAACAAGGCAGCAGGGGTCCACGAGCATGCCAGGCCGAGGCTGTTTCCGAAGGGCATCGACTATATCGAATTCAGCCTCAAAGCTCCGACCGAGCTCAAGTTCATCATCGCAGGCCCGAAGAGCAGACCCTCCACTTCTTCATCGCCGGAGGTCCCGCACCAGGCTCACGAGGATCACCTATCGGGCGAGGCGGATGGGGATGACAGCCCATCAGGCTATCTCGATCCGGAAGGAGACACCGTTCCGGAGGAGAACTGGTTCGACGCTCTGAGCGCGCCGCCGGTCAACGCGCAGCTTGTCATGCCCAAGACGGGCTTGTGGACTTACGGAAGCGCCTCGAAGCGATGGGGGATACAGCGAACCATCCAGGCCCTGACGGCCGTCGGTCAGTCCTTCGCGACCAAGCACCCCGGCGTCTCGATCGGGATCGGCGACGTCAGCAAGCAAGGAGGAGGTCATATTCCCGGCCACAAGTCTCACCGGCTCGGCGTCGATGTCGACGTCCTCCCGCTGCGATCGGACCACGCGAAGCAGGGTGTAACATGGAAGGACGCCGCCTATTCCCGCGTGCTCACGCAAGACCTCGTCCACCATTTCCTAACTAACAGCGTCTTTCCCGTTCGGCTGATCTTCTTCAATGACTCGAAGGTGAAGGGCGTTCAGCCCTGGCCAAACCACGACAATCACCTTCACGTCCGTTTCAACCTCGACGTCGTGTGACTAGCTACCGACCGCGTTGCGTCGTCACAGCACTTCTGGCGGTGCTGTGACGATCCACTGTCCGGTCGAGGTGGTGCTGATCGAGGGATCGTACCACAGACCGCTGCCTTCCTGTATTACTACGCCCGTGGTTCTGTTCTTGCACCGGCGTTCTGGTCATCGTCCAGCCCTCCACGGAAGAATAGCCCACGCGCTGCTCGGAAGGCCTGCCCCCACCGCGACGGCCCGCGTAGCTCCATAGCCGCCAAGGCGCGCGCTCCCGCCACCCAACTCTCTCGACTATCGTGCCAATGCGGTGTGTCCGCAATGGGTCGGAATCGGTCAGGAAGCGATGTCTGCTCTCCGCGCTGACTTTCGACAGCGGTCCCTTCCGCTTCCGGCCAGCCTCTGACTTTCACGACCAGGATGTCACGGCAACGGGGAGACGCCCCGGTCCCGGTCCCCCCGCGGCCTCGTACGCCGACACTGTAAGCCCCTCGATCACCTTCGCAGCCCCTAATGTGAAAATAGTCCTTGACACCGGTGCGCTCCTGGGCTACTCAACGGGAACGCTGACGAAGTGTGTCGAGGCGAGGCGCCGCTGCCCGGTGGGGCGGGACGCCGAGGGCCTCCACCCCAACAACGGCCCGACCTTGCAGACATCTCGACCCCTGCTGAGCCCGCACGAGCGGGCCCTGCTCGACAGCTACCGGGCGGGCGATCTCACCGTCGCCGAGATCCTCGTCCAGCATGATGCGACGCGCGAGGAACTCTACCGCACCCTCGGCAAGGCGAGGGAGCCATTCCGCCGGCCCGCCTCCGCCCGGCCCGGCCGGAACCTTCTTCGCCGGCGGCCGGTCGCCTTTCCGGAGGAACAGGACGGTGCGGTCTCGCGGCTGGAGCGGCGGCTCGCCCGCCTCCTGTCGGAGCGCATCGCCGAGCTCGAGGACCGTGCCTCGCCCGGGCGCAGCGCCGATCCGGAGGCGACCGCCAAGGCCCTCGCGCTCAGCGTCAGCACCTTCGCGACCCTCCGGCGGGCCGGGATCGGCCAGGACAAGCAGGACATCGATGCCGCTGCCGACGACAGGCCCCTGCGCAGCCTCGCCGAGCTGCGGGACGAGCTTTACGGCCACCTCCAGCGCATTTCCGACGAGGAGCGAGCGCGACGCGGCGATGGATGCGCTCCGGCTTCGGAGGAGCGAGCTGGAGGACCTGCTGCGCCATTGGTCGATCTATTGTCGGGAGAAGCAGCGTCCTCCGGCGATTGAGCCGGGCGGCCCCGACTGGACGATCTGGATGATCCTCGGCGGGCGCGGCTCGGGCAAGACGAGAACCGGGGCCGAATGGATCCGGGGCGCGGCTCTCGGCCATCCCGGCTTCTGCGAACCGCGCGCCGGCCGCATCGCGCTGGTCGGCGAGACCTACGCGGCGGTGCGCGACGTCATGGTGGACGGCCCTTCGGGCCTGCTCGCCGTGCATGGCGGCAGGTCCGACCGGCCGATCTGGGCGCCCAGCCTGCGCCGGCTCTCGTGGCCGAACGGGGCGGTCGCGCATGCCTTCTCGTCCGAGGACCCCGATGCGCTGCGCGGGCCGCAATTCGGCGCGGCCTGGGCGGACGAACTGGCGAAGTGGCGCCATCCCGAGGAGACGTGGGACATGCTGCAATTCGCCTTGCGGCTGGGGGCGAGGCCGCGCGAGGTGGTGACGACCACCCCGAAGCCGATCCGCCTCCTGAAGCGCCTCCTCGCCGAGCCGCGCGTGGTCGTCAGCCGGACGCGGACAGGGGAGAATGCCGAGCACCTGGCGCCGGCCTTTCTCGACACGGTGGTCGGGCAATATGCCCACACGCGGCTCGGCCGCCAGGAGCTCGACGGCGAGCTCGTCGAGGAGCGGGCCGACGCATTGTGGACGCGGGACATGATCGAGGCCGCCCGGGTCGCGGCGGCGCCCGATCTCGCCCGCGTCGTGGTCGCCGTCGACCCGCCGGTCTCGTCCGGGGCCCGGGCCGATGCCTGCGGCATCGTCGTGGCCGGGATCGACGCGATGGCGACGGGCTTCGTCCTGGCCGATGCCACCCTGCAGGGCGCGAAGCCCGGCGAATGGGCCGCGAAGGCGGTGGCGACCTGGCGGCGCTGGTCGGCCGACGCCCTGATCGTCGAGGCGAACCAGGGCGGCGAGATGGTCCAGGCCGTGCTGCACGAGGTCGATCCCGGCGTGCCGGTGACCTCGGTCCGGGCGAGCCGCGGCAAGTATCTCCGGGCCGAGCCCGTCGCGCTCCTCTACGAGCAGGGGAGGGTGCGCCATGTCGGCGCCTTCCCGGCGCTCGAGGACGAGATGGCGGATTTCGGCCTGGGCGGGCTCTCCAACGGCCGCTCGCCCGACCGGCTCGACGCCCTCGTCTGGGCGATCACCGACCTGATGCTGCGCGCGCCGGGCGAGCCCCGGATCAGGGCGCTCTGAGGGCGGGGTACGCCCACGACACCTCCTCGTTCCAAGGACCATCGCATGCTGCAACCGATCCTCGGCTGGCTCGGGCTCGCGCCCGACCGCAAGGCCGCGCAGACCCGGCCCCCGCCGCTCGGCTCGACCCTCGCCTTCTACCTCACCGGCCGGCCCGTCTGGACGGCGCGCGATTACACTGCGCTCGCCCGGGAGGGGTTCCAGCGCAACGCCGTCGTCCACCGCGCGGTCCGGCTGGTCGCGGAGGCGGCCGCCTCGATCCCGCTGACGCTCACGGAGGACGGACGGGCCGTGGATCGGCATCCCGTGCTCGACATCCTGGCGGCGCCGAACCGGCGCGAGGCCGGAACGCGCTTCCTGGAAGGCATCTACGGGCATCTGATGGTGTCCGGGAACGCCTACCTGCAGGCGGCCTCCGTCGATGGCGTGCCGCGCGAACTCTACGGGCTCCGGCCGGACCGGATGCGGGTGGTGCCCGGCACGGACGGATGGCCCGAGGCCTATGACTATGCCGTCGGCTCCCGCACCCTCCGCTTCGAGCAGGAGGGGGAGGGCGTCCCGCCCATCCTCCACCTCACGCTCTTCCATCCGCTCGACGACCATTACGGATCGTCGCCGATGGAGGCCGCGGCCGTCGCGCTCGACATCCACAATGCGGCCGGCGCCTGGAACAAGGCGCTGCTCGACAATGCCGCGAGGCCGTCCGGCGCGCTCGTCTTCGCCGGTCCCTCCGGCGCCTCGCTGACCGACATCCAGTTCGACCGGCTGAAGACCGAACTCGCGCAGAATTACCAGGGCGCCGGCAATGCCGGCCGCCCGCTTCTCCTCGATGGCGGGCTCGACTGGAAGCCGCTGTCGCTCTCGCCGAAGGACATGGATTTCGTGGAGGCCAAGAACGGGGCGGCGCGGGAGATCGCGCTCGCCTTCGGGGTGCCGCCGCTTCTCCTCGGCCTGAACGGCGACAACACCCACGCGAACTACGCCGAGGCGAACCGCGCCTTCTACCGCCAGACCGCGATCCCGCTCGCGCGGCGCACCGGCGAGGCGCTGATCCAGTGGCTCGGGCCGGCCTTCGGGCCCGCGTCGCGGGCGCACGGCTTCCGGCTCGAGCCGGATCTCGATGCGATCGAGGCGCTCGCGACGGAGCGCGAATCGCTTTGGCGACGGGTCGGCGGCGCGACCTTCCTGGACGAGGACGAGCGCCGCGAAGCGGTCGGCTACGGGCGGCGCGTCGCCGGCGCCCGGGCTCCGGCCTCTACTGGAAAGGCAACGGCATGAGACCGGCAGCAACCCGTCGGGCAGGCCCGGCCCGGGAGACGAAGCTCCTCGCCGATCCGGCCCTCGCCGTGTCCCGGGCCGGCGAGTTCGAAGGCTATGCGAGCCTGTTCGGCACGCCCGACCTCGGCGGCGACGTGGTCCTGCCCGGCGCCTTCCGGGACAGCCTGGCGCGGCGCGGTCCGGCGGGAATCCGCATGCTGTGGCAGCACGATCCGGCCGAGCCCCTGGGCCGCTGGATCGCGCTCTCCGAGGACGCGCGCGGGCTCCGGGTCAGGGGACGTCTCAACGCCAACGTCGCCCGTGCCCGCGAGATCGCCGCGCTGATGGCGGAGGGCGGCGTCGACGGGCTCTCGATCGGCTTCCGGGTCGTCGAGGCCGACCGCGACCGGGCGAGCGGCCACCGCCGCCTGCGCCGGGTCGACCTCTGGGAGATCTCGGTCGTGACCTTCCCGATGCTGCCGGGGGCGCGGGTCTCCGCGCCGCCTCCCGCCCCGACGCAGAGCCTGGCTCTCGCCATCCGCCGAGCCGCGATCCGGCTCTCCCACCCCGCCGGCCTGCCGGCGCTCACCATGAGGACACGATGACCCCCCACGCCCAAGCCCCCGAGACCAAATCCGCCGCCGCCGGCCGCGACGTCGCCGACGCCTTCGAGGATTTCGCCCGCGGCTTCGACGCCTTCCGGCAGACGAATGACGAAAGGCTGAGCCAGATCGAGAGCCGCCACGGCGCCGACATCCTCACGGACGAGAAGCTCGCCCGCATCGACGGCGCGCTCGACGACGCCAAGCGCCGGCTCGACCGGCTCCAGCTCGACGGGCGGCGGCCGGCGCTGGCCGGCCAGGCCCGCGACCGCCGCGACCCGGCACTCGTCGAGCACAAGGCCGCCTTCGACCTCTATGTCAGGGCGGGCGAGGCCGGCGGGCTGAAGGAGCTCGAGGCGAAGGCGCTCTCGGCCGGCTCCGGGCCCGACGGCGGCTACCTCGTTCCCGAGACGGTCGAGAAGGAGGTGCTGACCCGGCTCGCGACCCTCTCCCCGATCCGGGCGATCGCGTCGGTCCGGATCATCTCCGGCGGCCATTACAAGCGCGCCGTGTCGACCTCAGGCCCGGCCTCGGGCTGGGTCGGCGAAACGGCGGCGCGTCCGCAGACCGCCGCGCCCGGGCTCGCCGAGATGGCCTATCCGGCGATGGAACTCTACGCGATGCCGGCCGCGACCCAGACGCTGCTCGACGACGCGATCGTGAATATCGACGAGTGGCTCGCCGACGAGGTCGAGACCGCCTTCGCGGCCCAGGAGAGCGCTGCCTTCGTGGGCGGCGACGGCGTGAACAAGCCGAAGGGCTTCCTGACCTCCAGCACCGTCGCCGAGAGCAGTTGGAGCTGGGGCCATCTCGGTTTCGTCGCGACGGGCGTCGAAGGCGCCTTTCCGGCGGACGCACCGTCCGACAAGCTCGTCGAGCTCGTCTACGCCTTGAAAGCGGGACATCGGCAGAATGCCCGGTTCGTGATGAACCGCCGCACGCAGAGCGTGATCCGGAGGTTCAAGGACGATGGCGGGGCCTATCTCTGGCAGCCGCCCGCGACCGTCGACCAGTCCGCGACGCTGATGTCGTTCCCGGTGAGCGAAGTCGAGGACATGCCCGACATCGGGGCGGACAGCCTGTCGGTCGCCTTCGGCGACTTCCGGCGCGGCTACCTGGTCGTCGACCGGGCCGGCATCCGGGTGCTGCGGGACCCGTATTCCGCCAAGCCCTACGTGCTCTTCTACACGACGAAGCGGGTCGGCGGCGGGGTTCAGGATTTCGAGGCCATCAAGCTGCTGAAATTCACGGCCTGAGGCGAACCTCTCCCCGCCTGGGCGGGGAGAGGCAGCACTCGGGAGAGCTTACGTGGCCGGCATCATGACCGTGTCGACGACGTGGATGACGCCGTTCGACTGGTTGACGTCGGCGATCGTGACCTTGGACTTGCCGCCCTTGGCGTCCGTGATCTCGATCCCGCCGCCGGCCGCCATCGCGGTCAGGTTCTCGCCTTCGACCGTCTTCAGCATGGCTTTGCCGCCGCCATCCTTGATGGCCTTGGTGAGCTCGGCTGCGCCCATCTTCCCGGCCACGACGTGGTAGGTCAGGATCTTGGTGAGGGTCGCCTTGTTCTCGGGCTTCACCAGCATGTCGACGGTGCCGGCCGGGAGCTTCGCGAAGGCCGCATTGGTCGGTGCGAAGACCGTGAACGGGCCCTTGCCCGACAGCGTGTCGACCAGGCCAGCCGCCTTCACGGCGGCGACGAGCGTCGTGTGATCCTTCGAATTGACGGCGTTCTCGACGATCGTCTTCGACGGGTACATGGGCGCGCCGCCGACGGTGACGGTCTTCTCCTGCGCGGTCGCGACGGCGGCCATGCCGGTCAGCGAGACGCCGGCCAGCATCGCGGCCAGTATCAACCCTCTGGAATGTGTCATGGTTCAGCTCCGTTGAACCCCGCGTCAGAGCGAGGATGGCGGAGGTACGGCGGCGGCCGAGCGAAGGTTTCAGGCCTGCGCGGCGTTATCGTGCGGTCCAGTCGTAGGCGTTGCCGCCGGCGGAGGACGAGCCCCGCTCGGCCGAATAGCGCCGGAGCGCATCGGAGCGCGAGGCGATCCAGCCTTCGTGCTCCGCGACCGGGGTGACCGCGGTCAGGCCGCCGCAGGCCGTCGGGATGTTCGACTTGAGGGCGCCGCTCGACCAGCTCACGATGCCGAGAAGTTGATACGAGCCGGGTCCCCCCCGCACGATCGGGCCGCCGGAATCGCCCCGGCATGCGCCGGCGCCGGTGGTCTCGGCGAGCCGATCTTCGTCCGCCATCACGAGAACGCGATTACGCACCTGGAGCGTGCCGAGCGAGATCAGGCGGGTCTGGCGCAACACCCGGGCCGATCCGCGCCGGTTCTCGGCCGACAGGCCGAACCCGGCGAGATTGACGAAATCGCCTGGTGCGACACTGGACGCCGCGGCCGGGTCGAGGGGCGTGAAATCGGGGCCGAGAGGCCGGGCCAGCTTGATGATGGCGAGGTCGATTCCGGGCTGGTTCCGGGGCGTCGTGCCGGGCACGAAGTCGGGGTGCATCGCGGCCGCGACGGCCTTCACGGCAAAGCGCCGGAACCGCTGGTCCACGAGGACGACGCGGTAGGCGGCGCGCTGCAGCACGCAATGCGCCGCCGTGAGGATGAGGTCGGGCGCGATCACGGCGCCCGAGCACAATTCGCCGCGCGAGCTCTCGATCTGCACCACGGACCTGCGGAGGCCGTTCGGGTCCTGCGTGACCACGCCGCGGGTCACCGCGGCCGCCGTCGCCGGTGAGAGTGCAAGACAGGCGGCGAGCATTCTGATCAGGCGGCGCATGGCGGCACTTTGCGTCGCACTCTGCCGAACGGCAAGGGCCGGGCTCACTCCCACGAGGCGGCCCGCCCCCAGCCGGAGAGCGTCCGGTCGATCCAGGCGCGCTGGGGCGCGACGAGCACGCCTTGGCTCATCTCGCCACAGCGGGCCCGGCCCCGCCCGGTCGCCCAGGTCGAGACGGCGGCAACCGCGCCGCCCGCCGACGCGATCGGACCGCCGGAATCGCCTTCGCAGGCGCCGGATGCTCCGCCCCCGCTGCTGGCCGCCCAAAGCAGGATCCGGCCGGGCCCGTAGGGCTCGACGGCGGCGAGCGCGGCCGTCCTGAAGGTCCCGGTCGAGCGGGGATCGCCCTCGCGCGACACGCCGTAGCCGCCGAGCGAGACGGCCGCACCCTTCGCCGGAAAAGCGGTGGTGAGGGTCGCGGCGGAGAAGCCGGCCGGCAGGGCGGTCGCGGTGCGGATCAGCGCGAGATCGATGGATCGACGGCGCGCCTTCGCGGCTCCCCGGTCGTAGCCGGGATGCACGGTGATCGCGGACGGTTCGATCAGGATCGGCGAGCCGCCGCCGCCTGGAAGATGGATTCGGTACTGGTCGGTCCCGGTCGCGCAATGGGCGGCCGTGAGGATCGCGTCCTGCGCGACGACGATGCCGGAGCAGACCCCGCCGCGCGAGTTCAGGACCATCACGGTGGTTCGTGAGAGCGGCCCCTGATCATCGCTGCCGCCGACGACGGCGCCGGCCCTGACCGGCGCGAGCGCGAGCGCGAGCGCGAGAATGCGGCCGACGGCACGCGGAACAGCCGGCGCCGGTCGGCGCGGCACAGCATCGATCATATCCGGAGACATCGCGATGAGTCCGATAGCTCTCGTCGGCCCGGCCGTCGAGCCCGTCACGCTGGACGCCATGAAGCGCTACCTGCGGCTGGACGGCACCGAGGAAGACGACCTCGTCTCTGCCCTCATCATGGCCGGCCGGCTCACGGTCGAGCGAACCGCGCGGCTTTCGCTCCTCGAGCAAAGCTGGCGCGTGCGGCTCCGTTCCTGGCCGCCGGGCCGTGTCGTCGCCTTGCCGGTCTTTCCGGTCCTGGCCGTCGAGGCGGTCCGGCTGGTCCGCCCGGCCAGCATGCCGGACCTCCTGTCGCCCGACATGTATCGGCTCGACCTGGATTGCGACCCGGTCCGTCTCCTGATCGACGCCACGGCGCCGGACCCGGCAGGACCGCACGGCGCGATCGAGATCGATGTCGCCTGCGGCTACGGCAGCGCGCCCGCCGCGGTGCCCGAGCCGCTTCGCCTCGCGATCCAGAGGCTCGTCGCGCATTGGTTCGAGCATCGGGGCGACGACGGGCCACCGCCAGGCGGGAAGCTTCCGGCCGACGCCCTCGCGCTCGTCGCGCCGTATCTTCGGCCGAGGCTCGCATGAGGGCGCGTCCCAGCACCGGCCGGCGCGGGCGCCGCTTCACGCTCGAACTCCCGCTCGAAACGCCGGACGGGTTCGGGGGCGTGGTCCGCACCTACCAGCCGGGCCCGCAGCTATGGGGCGCGATGGAGCTCCTGTCGGGCTCGGAGCGGTTCCGGGCGGGGCGGGAGGAGGGGCTCGCCACGCACCGGCTCACCTTTCCGTTCCGGGACGGGGTCACGGCCGCGATGCAGCTCACGCTCGGCGTCCGGCGCTTCCGGATCACCCATGCCGGCGACCCCGACGGACGCCGCCGCGCGCTCGTCTGCCTCGTCGAGGAGTTCGGCCCATGAGCTCTCCCATCCTGCCGCTTCGGGCCGCGATCCGGGCGACCTGCCAGGCCGACGCCACGCTGTCCTCGCTGATGGGGGGACTGACAGGCCCCCATGACGAGGCGCCCCGGGGTGCGCCCCCGCTCTACGCCGTGTTCGGCGACGCGGTTCTGCGGGACCGCTCCACCTCGACCGAGCGCGGGCACGAACAGGACGTCTCGATCGTCGTCTACGCGAAGGCCGGAAGCGCCGCCTCCGCCCTCCGGGCCGCGGACCGGATGGCGGCGCTGCTCGACGATGCGCCGCTCGCGCTCTCCGGACACCACCTGGTCCGCCTGTCCGTCGGCGAGATCGCGAGCGACCGGGATCCGGAGACGCGCCTCGCCCGGGTGACCTTGCGGCTCGTCGCCGTGACGGACGTCGCCGCCGCGCCGTGAGGCAGGCCAACCAACGAGGATGATGGAATGAGTGCCCAGAAGGGGAAGGACCTCCTGATCAAGCTCGCCGACGGTGCGGGCGGCTTCGAGACCGTGGCCGGGCTGCGGACACGGCAACTCGCCTTCAATGCCGAGACGGTGGACGTGACGAACGCCGATTCGGCCGGGCGTTGGCGGGAGCTCCTGGCCGGAGCCGGAATGCGGCGGGCCGCGATGAGCGGGTCGGGCGTCTTCAAGGATGCCGCGTCGGATGCCCGGATGCGGGCCATCTTCTTCGATGGCGGCATCGAGATCCTGCAGGTGATCGTCCCCGATTTCGGCCGGATCGAGGGCGCCTTCCAGATCACGGGTCTCGAATACCGGGGCGACCATGCCGGCGAGGTCACCTTCGAGATGGCCCTCGAATCCGCCGGCGCCCTATCCTTCACGGCGCTCTGACATGGCCAATCGCAGACGCGGCGAGGTGAGCGCGACGGTCGATGGCCGGCGCTACACCCTGTGCCTCACCCTCGGCAGCCTCGCCGAATTGGAAGACGCCTTCGGCGTCGACGATCTCGGGGCGCTCGCGGCCCGGTTCGGCACGGGCCGGCTCTCGGTCATGGACCTTGTCCGCATCTTCGGCGCGGGGCTCCGGGGCGCGGGTCACCCGATCAGCGACGAAGAGGTCCGGGCGATGCCCGTCGGGGGCGGCTTGCACGAAATCGCGGCGGCCGTCGCGGCGCTTCTCGACGCGACCTTCGGAGCGCCGTCGCCAAACCCTCCCGAGCCGCAGCAGGCCTGAACCCGGAGCCAGGCGTCTCGCCCTTTCCCTGGGACGAGGTGCTGGGATTCGTGCTCGGCCGGCTGCGGTGGACTCCCGAGACGGCGTGGCGTGCGACGCCGCGCGAAATCGTGGCCGCCCTCGGCCCGCCTGCGCAAAGTCTCGTGCCTCTCCTCGGCCGGGACCTCGCCGCCCTGATGAGGTCCTACCCGGACCGCCAACCCGGAGATTGACCCATGCCGATGTCGGATGACGGCGAGGCGCTCGCCCGGCAGCAGCGCCAGCTCGAGACGCTCGATCGCCTGGCCCAGAGGTTCGGACAATCGCTCTCCGGCGCGCTCTCCGCCGGCACCTCGACCGGCAAGGAATTATCCGGCGTGCTCGACCGCGTCGCGAGCTCGCTCACGTCGTCCTTCGGACGCGACCTCGGTTCCACGATCGGAACGACGCTGTCCGGCGCGCTTCGAAACGCCGTCCAGTCGCTGTCGGAGACCGCGAGCCTGACGAGTTTCGGGGGTGGCGCCTTCCCGTTCGCGAGCGGCGGGGTCTTGGCTGCCGGGCGGCCGGTTCCCTTTGCGGAGGGCGGGGTAGTCGCGGCGCCGACCTTCTTCCCAATGGCGCAGGGCCGTCTCGGGCTGATGGGAGAAAGCGGGGCCGAGGCCATCCTGCCGCTCGCCCGGGGCGCCGACGGCAAGCTCGGCGTGCGCTCGGCCGCGGGCGGCACGACCCAGGTGACGGTGAACATCGCGGCCCACGACATCGAAAGCTTCCGGCGCTCCGAGGCGCAGGTCTCGGCCGCGCTCGCCCGGGCCGTCTCCCGCGGCCGGCGGGCTCTCTGAGCGGAGCGCACAGCCATGCCGACCGACTTCCACGAGATCCGCTTCCCGCTCGACATCGCGCTCGGGTCGCGCGGCGGACCGGTCCGGCGCACCGACATCGTGACGCTCGCCTCCGGCCGCGAGCACCGGAACGCGCGCTGGGCGAATTCGCGCCGGCGCTACGATGCCGGGCTCGGGATCCGGAATGTCGACGCGCTTCACGCCGTTCTCGTCTTCTTCGAGGAGCGGCGGGGCCGGCTGATCGGTTTCCGCTTCCGTGACCGGATGGACGATCGGTCCTGCCCGCCCTCCGCCGAGCCGACGGCGACCAATCAGCTGATCGGGACCGGAGACGGCGTCAGGACCGTCTTCCCGCTCGCGAAAAGCTACGGGACGGGCGCGACAGCCTGGCATCGGGCGATCGCGAAGCCGGTCGACGGGAGCGTTCGGATCGCCGTCGGCGGCGTCGCGCGCACCACCGGAATCGGCGTGGATGCGACGAGCGGCCTCGTCACCTTCGCGGTCCCGCCGCCTCCTGGAGCCACGGTCACGGCCGGCTTCCGCTTCGACGTGCCCGTCCGCTTCGACACCGACGCGCTCGAGATCGATCTCGCGGCCTTTCAGGCCGGGCAGATCCCGTCGATGCCGCTCATCGAAATCCTGCCCTGAGGGCATCAACCCGGAGCAGCTCATGCGAGCAATCCCGGCCGGTCTCGCCGGCCATCTCAGTGAGGGTGTGACCACCCTCTGCCGCTGCTGGACCCTGACCCGCCGCGACGGCGTCGTGCTCGGCTTCACCGATCATGACCGCGATCTCGTCGTCTCCGGCGTGACGCATTCCGCCGGGACGGGGCTCGAGGCCGCGGAGGCGACGAGCGAACTCGGCTTCGCAGTCGGCACCGGCGACGTCTCCGGCGCGCTGGACTCGGCCGCGATCGAGGAGGGCGACATCCTGCGCGGGCTCTACGACGATGCCTCGGTCGAGATCCGACTCGTGAACTGGGCCGACCCGGCGCAGCATCTCCTGCTCGAGCGCGCGTCCATCGGCGAGATCCGGTGGCAGGACGATTCCTTCGTGGCCGAGTTGCGTGGGCCGTTGCATCGCTTCGACGAGGAGCACGGCCTCATCTACCGCGCCACCTGCTCCGCCGAACTCGGCGACGCGCGCTGCCGGGTGGACCTCGCCAGTCCGGCCTATCGCGGGGAGGGGACCGTCGTTGAGACGGACGGCGCCCTGCGCCTATCGGCCGACGGCCTCGCAGCCCATCCGGAGGGCCTGTTCACGGCGGGACGCCTCCTTTGGACCGGGGGCGCGAATGCCGGTGACGCGATCGAGGTGGAATCCCACCGCGTGACGGAGGCCGCCGTCTCGCTAGACCTCTGGCAGCGGGCGGCTCGGCCGATCGTGGCCGGAGACGCCTTCGTCGTGACGGCAGGCTGCGACAAGCGCCTCGCGACCTGCCGCGACACCTTCGCGAACGTGCCGAACCATCGCGGCTTTCCGCACCTGCCCGGCAACGATTTCATCGTGAAGCTGCCGGTCCAGGGCGAGGCCGGGCTCGACGGCGGGAGCCTGTTCCGGTGACGCGCGAGGCGATCGTCGCCGCGGCGCGAGGCTGGATCGGCACGCCCTACCATCACCAGGCCTCGCTCCGGGGCGTCGGCTGCGACTGCCTCGGCCTCCTCCGGGGCGTGTGGCGGGAGGTGGTCGGGCCCGAGCCCGAACCGCCGCCGGCCTATTCGGCCGATTGGGCGGAGGCGTCGGGCCGCGAGACGCTCCTCGATGCCGCGCGCGCCCACCTCCTACCCGTCGCCGTCGAAGCGGCGGGTGCGGGTGACGTGCTCCTGTTCCGCTGGCGGGACCGGCTGCCGGCGAAGCATTGCGGCATCCTGACCGGGCCGGACCTGATGGTCCACGCCCATGACGGCGCGGCCGTCTCGGAAGTCGCCGTCGCGCCCTGGTGGTCGCGCCGGATCGCGGGCGCCTTCCGGTTCCCCGGAGTGGTGGAATGACGACGCTCGTCCTCCAGGCCGCCGACTCGCTCGTCGGCGGCGTCGCCAATGCCGCGACGTCGCTCGCCGGGCGCGCGGTCGCGAGCCTCTTCACCGGCGGGAGCAGGGCCGCGGATACGGTCCGGGTCACGGAAGGCCCGCGCCTCACCGAAATGGGCGGGCTCGCCTCGACGGAAGGCGCGCCGATCCCGCGCGTCTACGGCCGGGCCCGGATCGGCGGGCAACTGATCTGGGCGACGCGGTCGAGGAGGTCGTGCAGACGACGACCAGCGTCGAGCGCCAGGCGCCGAGCCGGGGCGGCAAGGGCGGCGGGAGCCAGGGAGCGACCCGCACCACGACGGCGACCACCTATTCCTATCTCAGCAATCTCGCGATCGGCCTCTGCGAAGGCCCCATCGCCTTCGTGCGCCGGGTCTGGGCGGATGGGCGCGAGGTCGATCTCACCGGGCTCACCATGCGGGTCCATACCGGGACCGAGACGCAGGCGCCGGATCCCCTGATCGTCGCCAAGGAGGGCGACGCGCCGGCCTATCGCGGGCTCGCCTATGTGGTCTTCGAGCGGATTCCGCTCGCACCCTACGGCAACCGCGTGCCGCAATTCTCCTTCGAGGTCGTCCGGCCTGCGGACGGGCTCCGTCAGCTGATCCGGTCCGTCTGCCTCGTCCCGGGCGCGACCGAGTTCGGCTACGACACGCAGCCCGTCGCCCGCCTGCTCGGGCTCGGGGCGTCCGTGCCCGAGAATGTCCACCAGCTCGTCCGCGCGACGGATGTCGCGGCGTCGCTCGACGCGCTCGAGGCGCTCTGTCCGAGCCTCGCCGGGGTGTCGCTCGTGGTGAGCTGGTTCGGCGACGATCTCTGGGCCGGCCTCTGCACCGTCGCGCCCCGGATCGACCTGGCCGGCAAGGCGACGTCCGGCGCGGACTGGTCGGTCGCCGGCCTGGTCCGGGCGACGGCGCAAGAGACGAGCCGAACGGCCGGGGTCGCCGCCTATGGCGGGACGCCGTCGGACGCGAGCGTCGTCCGGCTGATCGCCGAGCTGAAGGCGAGGGGGCTCGCGGTCACGCTCTATCCCTTCGTCATGATGGACATCGCCGAGGACAACGCGCTTCCGGATCCCTGGAGCGATGCCGGGCAGCAGCCGGCCTATCCCTGGCGCGGGCGGATCACCTGCCACCCGGCGCCGGGCCGGCCCGGCAGCGTCGACGGGACGGCGGCCGCGGCTGCGCAGGTCACGCATCTCTTCGGGGCCGCGAGCCCGGCGCATTTCGGCGTGTCGGGCGGTACGGTCACCTATGGCGGGCCGGCCGAGTGGAGCCTGCGCCGGCTCGCCCTGCACTATGCCCATCTCGCGGTTCTGGCCGGCGGGATCGATGCCTTCGTGATCGGCTCCGAACTCGTCGGGCTGACGCGGGTGCGGGGCGCCTCCGGCACCTATCCGGCGGTCGCAGCGCTCAGGAGCCTCGCGGCCGATCTCAGATCCGTGCTCGGCCCCGCGACGAAGCTGACCTACGCGGCCGACTGGACCGAATACGGCGCGCACGTTCGCGATGGCGGGGCGGAGATCCGTTTCCCGCTCGACGCGCTGTGGGCCGATCCGGCGATCGATGCGGTCGGGATCGACTGGTACCCGCCGCTCTCCGATTGGCGCGACGAGCCCGGCCATGCCGACGAGAGCGAAGCGGCCGGGCCTCACGATCTCGCCTATCTGCGTGGCAGGCTCCGGGCCGGCGAGGCCTTCGACTGGTACTACGCGAGCGAGGCCGACCGGGTCGCGCAGATCCGGACGCCGATCACGGACGGCGCCTTCGGCCAGCCCTGGATCTACCGGGCGAAGGACCTCGCCTCCTGGTGGTCCAACCCGCATGTCGAGCGGACCGGCGGCGTCCAGCTCGCGCCGAGCGGCTGGGTGCCCGGCTCGAAACCGATCTGGCTGACGGAGTTCGGCATCCCGGCCGTCGACAAGGGGCCGAACGGCCCGAACGTCTTTCCGGACCCGAAATCCTCGGAATCGGGGCTCCCGCCCTTCTCGGACGGGAGCCGGGACGACCTCGCGCAGCTGCGCGGGCTCGAGGCGGTGCTGTCCGCGCTCGACCCCGACCACCCGGACCATCGGCCGGATGCGAACCCGGCCTCGACGATCTTCCCGGGCCGGATGATCGACCCGGCGCGCAGCTCCGTCTGGTGCTGGGATGCCCGGCCCTATCCCGCCTTCCCGGATTTCGGCGAGGTCTGGGCGGATGGCGCGAACTGGGCGGCGGGCCATTGGATCACCGGCCGGCTCGAGGGCGTGCCGGTCGACCGGCTCGTCTCCGCGATCCTCGCCGATCACGGGCTCGATCCGGCCGGCACCGGAGCCCTGGACGGGTATCTCGACGGCTACGTGGTCGATCGCCCGATGTCGGCCCGCGACGCGCTCGACCCCTGTCGCAGCTCTTCGGCTTCGATGCCGCCAGCGATGCCGGGGCCGTAACCTGGCGCGGGCGTGGTGGAGGGGTCGACCGAATCCTCGATGCCGCCGACCTGGTCGCCGTCGAGGGCGACACCGTCCTGTCCCGGTCGCGGGCGCAGGAGACCGAGTTGCCGGCGGCACTGGAACTCGGCTTCACGGACGGGGAGGGGGAGTATGCGCGGGCCGCGGTCGGGTCGCGACGGCTCGCCGGCACGAGCCGCCGCGAGCTCGCGGTCGACGTCGCCGCCGTGACCCGGCGGGCGGAGGCGCAAAGACTTGCCGAGATCAGGCTCCAGGACCTCTGGGCGGCCCGTGAGACCGCCGCCTTCGCCCTCTCCCCGCGGGAGATCGCGCTGCAGCCGGGCGACGTGGTCGCGCTGGCGACGGGCGGGCAGGATCGCCTGCACCGCGTCGTCCGCATCACCGACGGTGCGGCGCGCGCCGTCGAGGTGCGGGCCGTCGAGCCTGCGGTCTTCCGGGCGAAGCCGCGGGACCTCGCCGGCACGCGGCCGCACCGGCCGCCGCTTCTCCCGGGCCCGCCCGCGGCGGTCCTCCTCGACCTGCCGGCCTCGGCGCGGTCGCCCGACGCCCTGCAACATCTCGCGGTCGCGGCCGATCCCTGGCCGGGCGCGGTCGCGGTCTGGCGCTCCGCCGACGGAGAGAGCTTCGCGCTCCAGGCGGTCGTGTCGGTCCCGGCGGTGATCGGGCGGACGCTCACGACTTTCACGCCCGGGCCCGTCTGGCTCTGGGACGAGCTGTCGAGGCTGGATGTCGAGATCTCGGGCGGCGGCCTCAGCACGAGCACGCGCGATGCGGCGCTCGCCGGGGCCACGCTCCTCGCGATCCGGGGTCCCGACGGCGCCTCGGAGGTCGTCTCGGTCCGGTCGGCCGAGCTGATCGGGGAGCGCCGCTACCGCCTGTCGGGCTTCCTGCGCGGCCTCGGCGGCACCGAGCGGCTCGCCGTCCATACGCTCGCGGCGGGCGCCGCCATCGTCAGGCTGGACGGCGCCGTCCTGTCGCTCTCGACGTCGCTCGCCGATCTCGGCCGGAGCTGGACCTATCGCATCGGCCCGGCCGGCCGCGACCATGCCGATCCGGCCTGCGTCGAGATTTCGGCCGGGGTCGGGCCGACGGCGCTGATGCCGCTCTCGCCCGTCCAGCTTCGGGCGCGGCGTCGGGCGGATGGGATCCTTCTCTCCTGGATCCGGCGGACGCGCCTCGACGGCGACAGCTGGGACGTGGCCGAGGTCCCGCTCGGCGAGGAGACCGAGGCCTACGGCCTCGACATTCTCGACGGCGGCGGCGCGGTCAGGCGGAGCGTCGCCTCCGCGACGACCGAGTGGCTCTACGCCCATGCGGACGAGCTCGCCGATTTCGGGGGGCCGCAGGGGCAGATCTCGCTGCGGGTCGCGCAGCTCAGCCGCGTGGCCGGTCGGGGCTTCGACGCCGCCCGAACCGTTCCGGTCCTCTGAACAGGAACATCCCATGCAGGATACGCCGAACCTGGCTTTGCCGCTGATCGCGGCCGCCCAAGCCCAGAAACACGTCACCCACAACGAGGGCCTCCTCGCGATCGACGCGCTGCTGCAATGCGCGGTCGCGGACAAGGACCTCACGGTCCCACCCGGCTCTCCCGTCGCGGGCCAGCGCTACATCGTGCCGTCCGGCGCCACCGGCGCCTGGTCGGGCAAGGCGACCCTGATCGCGTGCTGGCAGCAGGGGTTCGGCTGGAGGTATTTCGCGCCGAAACCCGGTTTCATGGCCTTTGTGCTGGACGAGAGCCTGCTCTACGTCTTCGACGGCGCCGCCTGGACCTCGCTCACCTCGGCCTTGGCCGCGATCCAGAATCTCGGCCGGCTCTGCATCGGCACGACCGCCGACGCCACGAACCCCTTCGCGGCCAAGCTCAACAAGGCATTGTGGACCGCGAGGTCCGTCGCCGAGGGCGGCGACGGCGATCTCCGCTACACGCTGAACAAGGAAGCCGCCTCCGACATCGTCTCGCTCCTGTTCCAGACCGGCTTCTCCGGACGGCTCGAATTGGGGCTGATCGGTTCCGACAACCTGTCGGTCAAGGTGAGCCCGGACGGGACGACCTGGCGCACCGCGCTGAGCCTCGATGCCGGCACCGGAAGCCTCGATTTCACGTCGCCCTTCACGACGGTCGCCTCGGCCGCGACGACGGATATCGGATCGCTCCCCAGCCGGAAGATCCTCGTCACCGGGACGACCGCGATCACGTCCTTCGGATCGGCGGCCAGCAAGGAGCGCATCCTCGTCTTCACGGGAGCGCTCACGCTCACCCACAACGCGACGACGCTCATCCTGCCGGGCGCGGCGAACATCACGACGGCGGCGAACGACGTCGCCCATGCGGTGTCCGATGCCGCCGGCAGCTGGCGCATCGCGGCCTATGCCCGCGCGAGCGGGAAGTCGGTCGTCGCCGGCTCGGCAACGGAGGTGGGGCTCGGGCCTACGGTCACGCCCAGCTTCGGGGGGCTCGTGCTGAACAGCGCCGGACCCTTCCTGACCTTCGCGGCCTCCGCTGCCCCGGCCACGATGGGCATGTCCATCTCGGTCGGCGGGACGAGCCGCTGGTTCCATTTCTTCTCGGACGGCACCGGCGAGACCGGAAGCAATGCCGGCTCGAACTACACGCTGTCGCGCTACAGCGACGCGGGAGTGTATCTCGGCCCGGGCTTCAGCGTCATGCGGGCGAGCGGCAACGCGACCTTTCACGGAACCGTCTTCACGCCGACCGGCACGGTCACGACCTCGGACGCCCGCCTGAAGACGGAGGTGCAGCCCTTCGATGCCCCCCGGATCGCGGCCGCCCGCGACCTTGCGGCGGCGATCGGCTCGTTCAAGTTCCTCTCCTCGATCGCCGAGAAGGGAGAGGCGGCGGCCCGCACCCATACGGGCCTGACGGTTCAGCGCGCGATGCGGATCCTGGCCGCCCACGGCCTCGATCCCGTCGCCGAGGCCTTCATCTGCTACGACGAATGGGAGGCCTGCGCGGAGCTTCCGCCGCTCGAGGCCCGCGCGGCCGTCATCGCCGAGGACGGCAGCGAGACCGAGCCCGCGACCGACGGCCGGCCCGGCATCCCGGCCCGGCCCGCCGGAAGCGAATACCGGTTCCGGACCGATCAGCTCGCGCTGTTCATCGCCCGCGGGCAGGAGGCCGCCCTGGCCGGAATCGAGGCCCGTCTCGCCGCGATCGAGGCGCGGCTCGCGGCCTGACGGCGCCTCAGCCGTCGAGCAGGCTCTCGGCGAAACCTTCCGGGATCTCGCCGAAGGTCCCGAGGATGGTCGCGGTGAAGAGCTCGCCTGTTTCCTCGTCGGCCACGATGCACAGGGCGGCCGCGCCCGGCAGGCGGGTCGCCAGCGCCTCGGCGCGTTTGAGGGCGCCCCCCTGCGTCGGGGCGACGTCCCTCTGTCCAGGGACGAGTCGCTTCCGCTTCAGCTCGAAACCCTGAACCACGAAGGTCGTCTTGCTGGCCATGGGATCCCGCAAAAAAAGAGGCGGCCGAAGCCGCCTCGTCGAGGTCGGTTGATACCAGTGCCGCGAGGGCAGACTGCCAACCTCGCCCTCTGGCTAGCACAACTCGCCCGTCCTGTCCCGCCCGGCCTCGCGCCGGGCTTTTTCTTGTGCGGAGATGGTATGGATCGCGTGAAGCTCATCCAGCGGGCGCTCGTCGCGCAGGGCTACAAGGCCGGTGCGGCCGACGGCCTTCCGGGGCCGCTCTACGACGCCGCGGTCCGGGCCTTCCAGCAGGGGCGCGGCCTCCTCGTGGACGGCATCGTCGGGCCGGTCACCGAGGCCGAGTTGTTCGGGCTGCCTGGGACGCGAGAGCCGCCGGTCGCCGCGCCGCCCGGTCGCGTGCCGGCCGCCTGGATGCCGGATTGCCGGATGAAGGGCATCGTCGTCCACTGGACGGCCGGAGCCCACGAGGCGACCGATCTCGACCGCCAGCATTACCACCTGCTGATCGAGGATGACGGCCGGCTCGTCCGCGGCATCCCGACGATCGATTCGAATGCCGTCCCGATCAAGCCGGGCTATGCCGCCCACACGCTGAACGGCAACGGCGGCATGATCGGCGTGTCGCTCTGCTGCATGGGCGGGGCGATCCCGAGCCCGTTCAGCTCGGGCCCCTTCCCGATGACGCGCGCCCAATGGGACGCCCTCCCGCGAGTCCTCGGCGATCTCTGCCGCCGCTACGGCATCCGCGTGGCGCGGAACACGGTCCTGAGCCACGCCGAGGTGCAGCCGACGCTCGGCATCGCCCAGCGCGGCAAGTGGGACATCGCGCGCCTCTCCTTCGACCACTCGGTCGTCGGCCCACTCGCCTGCGGCGACATCGTCCGCGCCCGGACGGCGGCTCTGCTCGAGGCCGCATAGCGAGGCTCCCCGCTCGCGCTCGCCCACCCTTCATCCAACCATCAGGAGATCAGCATGAAACGACGCGTCATCGCGGCGGCCGCGCTCTCGTGCGCGCTCGCCGGATGCATCGGCCTGCCAGGCCCGGGAGCCCGGACGGCGAGCCTGGGCGCCAAGGTCGAGACCGCCCTGGTCCAGCTCGCCCGGTCCTGCGCGGCCCTCCGGGCGGGGCTCGCCATGGCGGACCTGTTCGCGTCCGGAGGTGCGACTGCCGCGCTCGACGAGGCGGAGGCCGTGATCGACGCCGTCTGCACCGACCCGCCGCGCGACGCCGCCGGCGCCCTGGCTGCCGCCCTCCGGGCGGCCGCGGCCCTCCGGGCCGTGCGACCCGCATCCTGAAGCTCGAGGAGAGCCCAACATGACCCGAGAACAGATCTTCTCCATCCTCCGCCAGATCATGCTGGTCGGCGGCGGCACCTTCGTGTCGCGCGGCTGGTTCGACGCCGTGACCTTGAACGACCTCGTCGGCGCGATCCTTATCATTATCGGCGCGGGCTGGGCACTCTACGAGCGCCGTGGCGCCGGGCTCCTCGCCTCCGCCGCGGCTCTGCCTGAGGTCCGGGCCATCGTCACCGACGCGACAGTCGCGGCCTCCGCCTCGAGCGACAAGGTCGTCGGCTCGGGGGAGGGCTGACCGATGCGGCCCGGCACCGGCGACCCCCATCCGCGCCTCGCCCTGGCCAATCCTGCGGCCGGACGTCTGATCGAGCGCCCATTCCCGTACGGCCCGACGCGCTGGACCGAACTCTGGCTCGCCTGCGTCATGGCCCTGTTCGGCGCCTGTCTCTTGGCCGGAGGCGACACCTTCGCGCTGCCGTCCTACCGCGTGATCAAGGCCTTCGCGTCGGAGGATGCGACGGGTGCCGCTGCCGCCGTCGTCGCGGCTGCCCGCCTCGCGGCCCTCTGGCACGACGGCCGCATCCGCGCGGCCCCCCTCGTCCGGGTGGCGGGCTGCGCCGGCGGCTTCCTGTTCTACACGGCGCTGGCGGTCGGCTTCGCGCTCGCCGCGCCCCCCTTTCCGACGGGCCTGATCTACGGCGCCCTCGCGGCCGCGGAGCTGCATGCATCGAGCCGCGCGGCCCGGGATGCGGTCCTGTCGGACAGTTTGGGCGTTAGGCGACGGAGGCGGAACCGTGAACAGCCTGCTGCCTGACGCGGAGAGCTGGATCAAGGTCGCCGGCGCGGCCGTCGCGGTGCTGATGGCCGTCCTCGTCCCGCTCCGGAGCTGGATCGTGGAAGACCGCCGCTACCGGGCGCAGACGCTCGAAGCCTTGACCGGCGCTTCCCGGACCGTCGTCTCCGGCTTGTCCGCGCCGTCTTCGATGCTCGCCGATACGCTGACCGTCGCCGCGCTGGCCGAGGCCGTGAACCGGGTCGCGGCAGCCATGGAGACGCTTGTCGAGACCGAGCAGGATCGGGACAAGGACCGCCTCACGCGCGCCCTGGAGCGGTTCCTCCTCCACCACGGGCAAGGTCCGCCGGCTCCGTGACCCTGGCGCTATCGGTCAGCGGACCTTCCAGCTTGCCGGCCACCAGCCATTCTGTTCGGCGAGGACGACGACCAGGATCACGGCCAGCGTCCCGGCGAGGATCACGGGCCAGACCCGGCCGGGGAGTCCGCGGCCGATCAGAAACAGCACGGCAATCAGCGCCACGACGCCAACGATCTTGTCCATCCGAACTCCTCGCCTGCTTCGTGCCAACCCTGGCCCGCAGGACGTTCACCGGCAATTCAGGCCGCAACCTCTATTGAGGTCCAATGCGCGTTTTCTCCATAGCCTTCGGATTGGCATGGGTCCTCGCCGCCTCCGCGGCCGGCGCGGCCCCGCCCCCGAAACCTCACCGCGAGACGGCCTGCCTGTCCTCCGGAGATGCGGCCGAAGCGGTTACGATGCACAAGGTGATCGCCCCGGCCGAGGCCCTCGGGAAGGCCAGGGGGGCCGTCCCGAACGCCGACGTGCTTCGCGCGTCCCTCTGCCGCGATCCGGATGCGCTCGTCTATCGCATCACCGTGCTGCGGCCCGACGGCCGGGTCGTCCGCGTGACGGTGGACGCACCTTCGGGCAAGGTCCGCCACGTGCATTGAGAGCGAGACCCGACCGTGCGCCTGCTGCTCGTCGAAGACGACAAGAACCTCAACCGCCAGATCGCCGCCGCGCTCGTCGATGCCGGCTACGCCGTCGACAAGGCTTTCGACGGCGAGGAGGGCCAGTTCCTGGGCGAAACCGAGCCCTACGACGCGGTGGTGCTGGACCTTGGGCTGCCTGGGATCGACGGCGTCTCGATGCTGACGAACTGGCGCCGGGCCGGGAAGAAGATGCCTGTCCTGATCCTAACGGCCCGCGACCGCTGGAGCGACAAGGTCCAGGGATTCGACGCGGGCGCGGACGATTACTTGGCGAAACCCTTTCACATGGAGGAGCTCCTGGCCCGCCTCCGCGCGCTCCTCCGCCGCGCGGCCGGCCACGCCACGAGCGAACTCGTCTCGGGCGCGGTGCGGCTCGACACGCGGTCCGGCCGCGTCAGCGTCGACGGCAATGCCGTGAAGCTGACCTCGCACGAATACCGGCTGCTCTCCTATCTGATGCACCAGTCCGGCCGCATCGTCTCGCGCGGCGAGCTGACCGAGCATCTCTACGACCAGGATTTCGACCGCGATTCCAACACGATCGAGGTCTTCGTCGGCAGGTTGCGCAAGAAGCTCGGCGTGGACCTGATCCAGACGGTGCGCGGCCTCGGCTACCTGATCGACAGCGTGGATCAGAAGGCCGGCACCCCATCCTGAGCCGTGGCCATGCGGCTTCTCGCGGGACGGTCGATCGCGGTCCGGCTTGCGGTCTCGTCCCTGTTCTGGAGCGGCCTCGTCCTGCTGGTCGCGGGACTGATCCTCTCGACCCTGTATCTTCGAGCCACCGAGCGGTCCTTCGACGAACGGCTTCTCGTCTACGCGAACGATCTCGCGGCCGACCTCGTCGCCACGGATGACGGGCAGCCTCGCGACCTCGGTTCCCTTGGCGACCCGCGTTTCGAGATACCGCTCTCCGGCTGGTATTGGCAGGTCGGGCGGGTCGACGCCCCGCCGAAGGACCTGCGCTCGTCGCGCTCGCTCATCGGCAACCCGCTTCCGATGCTGGCGCCGGCCGTGGCCGACCGGCCCTTCGGCGACGTGCGCAAGGACAATGTGTCGGGCCCGGAGGGCCGGCTCCTGCGCGTGGTCGAGCGCGACATCGACCTCGGCGAGGACGGCCGTTTCGTCGTCAGGGTCGGGGGACCGACGGACGAGATCTCCTCGGCCTTCCGCCGCTTCGTCCTGGCGCTGATCGCGACCTTCCTGCTGCTGGGCGTCGGGCTCGGGCTCTCGACGCTGCTGCAGATCCGGTTCGGGTTGCGTCCCCTCATCGAACTCCGGGGCGCGGTCTCGGCCGTCCGCCGTGGCGAATCGGAGCGGATCTCGGGCGCCTATCCGGGCGACGTCGCGCCGCTGGCGGACGAACTGAACCTCCTCCTCGAGGCCAATCGCGAGATCCTCGAGCGGGCCCGCACCCAGGTCGGCAATCTCGCTCACGCGCTGAAGACCCCGCTCAGCGTCATCGTCAACGAGGCCGACGGGCCGACCGACGACCTGTCGTCGCGGGTGCGCGAACAGGCGACACTCATGCGCGACCAGATCGAGCATTACCTGAACCGCGCCCGGACCGCGGCGCTGTCCGGGACGCTCGGGACCATGACCGAGATCGCGCCCGTGATGGAGGCTCTGCGCCGCACCTTCGGCAAGATCTTCCAGGACCGCGCGCTCGAGATCCTGGTGTCGGTCCCGGACGGGGCTCTGTTCCGGGGCGAGCGCCAGGATTTCGAGGAGATGGCCGGCAACCTGATCGACAATGCCTGCAAATGGGCCTCGTCCCGGGTCGAGGTCGCGATCGAACTCGCAGAGGATCGCGGCCGTCACGTGATCCGGGTCGTGGTGGAAGACGACGGGCCGGGCCTGCCGGAATCGGCGCACGCCGAGGCGAAGAAGCGTGGCCGCCGGCTCGACGAGACGAAGCCCGGCTCCGGCCTCGGCCTGTCGATCGTGGTGGACCTGTCCAGCCATTACGGGGGCCGCCTGCAACTGGGCGCGTCCCGGCTGGGAGGTGCCCGCGCGGAACTCGAATTGCCGGCCGTCCCCGCGGCCTGACCAGGCTGTCGCTGTGGCCACGTGCCGCTTTCGGGTCGGCCGCGGCGCGTTGTATGTCGAGGGATGGCTCTCTGGATCGTGTTGGCGTTGATGACGGGGGCGGCCGTCCTGGCCGTCCTGTGGCCCTTGTCCGGTACGTCGGCTGCGCCGTCGTCCGAGGTCGGCAGCGACGTCCCGTTCTACCGGAACCAGCTCGCCGAGATCGATCGGGACCAGGCACGTGGTACCCTGGCCGCCGCCGAGGCCGAGGCGGCTCGCATCGAATCGAGCCGGCGCCTGTTGAGGGCGTCCGCCGAAGCGCCGAGCACCGTCGACGCAACCTCCGAGCCGGCGCTTCGTCGCCGCCGCACCGCGTCCGCCCTGGCGCTCTCGATCGTGCCCATCACCGGCCTCGCCATCTATGGCGGGCTCGGCTCTCCCCAACTGCCCGCCCAGCCGGTCTCGGCCCGGGTGGCGGCCGCCCCGACCGCCCCGACCCTCCCGAAGGAGGTCGCCTCGGCCCTGGCCCGGATCGAGGAGCATCTTGCCGCCAATGCGGGCGACGCACGCGGCTGGGACGTCCTGGCCCCTATCTACCTGCGGGCCGGGCGTTTCGACGACGCGGCGCGCGCCTATGCGCAAGCCCGCAAATCCGGGGGCGACACGGTCGAGCGACTGCTGGGCGAGGGCGAGGCGCGGGTGAGTGCCGCGGAAGGCGTCGTCGAGGATGACTCCCGGGCGTTGTTCAAGCGCACGCTCGAACTGGATGCCTCCATGCCGGCCGCACGCTATTACCTGACGCTCGCCGCCGAGCAGCAGGGTGACGGCGAGGCCGCGCGCGCGGGCTATCGCGCGTTGCTCGCCGACGCGAAGCCGGACGCACCCTGGGTGTCGCTTGTTCGCTCCCGCCTGGCGCGTCTCGAGGGCCAGCCCTCGCCGAGCGCCGGTCTGCCGCCCCATTCGGTCACGCCGGACATCGCCGCCATGGTCTCCGGGCTCGACGACCGACTCGCTGCGAATGGCGGCAGCGAGGCGGAATGGTCGCGGCTCGTGAGGTCATTCGTGGTCCTGGGCCGGCGCGACGATGCGCTCCACCGGCTCGCCCAGGCGAGAGACGGCCTGAAGAGCGACACGGCCGCGCTGGAACGCCTCGATCGTCTCGCCTCGGAACTCGGTCTCCGGGCGGAGGTGGCGGGCCGTTGATCCGGGCGGGCCGGGGAGGGCGGCTCCGTCCAGCCCGTTGGGCTTGGCTCTGCCTCGTCGGATGGGGGCTGCTCTCCAGTCCCGCCGGCGCCGTTCAGCCGGACGAACTTCTCCCCGATGCGAAGCTCGAATCGCGGGCCCGCACGATCTCGGCCGAGATCCGCTGTCTCGTCTGCCAGAACCAGTCCATCGACGATTCCGAAGCCCCGCTCGCCCGCGATCTTCGCCTCCTCGTGCGCGAGCGGCTCACGACGGGCGACAGCGACGAGGCCGTCCGGGATTTCGTGGTGCGGCGTTACGGGGATTTCGTGCTGCTCCGGCCCCCATTCGGCCCGCGCACGCTGATCCTGTGGTTCGGACCCGTCCTCATCGTGGGCGGCGCCGCTGCCTATCTGTTCCTCGGCCGACGCCGGCTCGCCGCCGCCTCTCCCGTGCCCCTGAGCGCGGAGGAGGAGACTCGCCTGCGCGCCGTCCTCGAGCTCGAGCGAGGCTGATCGGCTCCTAGGCCGCGACGGCGATGCCCTGCGGGCCGGGCAGAACCGGAAGGCCTCTTTCGGCCAGCAGCACGTCGATGTCGGCGGCGGGTACCGGCCGCGAAAACAGATAGCCCTGCAGCTGATGACAGCCGAGCGCCTGGAGGAAACGGTGCTGCTCGTGGGTTTCGACGCCCTCGGCCGTGACGGTGAGCCCGAGCGCGCGGCCGAGATGCACCATCGAGTGAACGAGGATCGCCGATTCGCCGGTCGCTTCCATGCTCTCCAGGAAGGACCGGTCGATCTTGATGGTGTCGAAGGCGAAGCGGCGCAGGTAGATCAAGCTCGAATAGCCGGTGCCGAAATCGTCCAGCGCCAGATGGATGCCGAGGGCCCGAAGCTCCATGATCGCGCTCTCGGCCGCGTCCGCGTCCTCGACGACGACGCCCTCCGTCAGCTCGAGCTCGAGGCGTCCGGCCTCGAATCCGGTCTCGTCCAGCAGGGCGACGACCTTCTCCACGAAATCCCGGTGACGGAACTGGATCGGCGAGACGTTGACAGCGACCCGCAGGCCCGGCCACCTTTTTCCGTCCTCGCAGGCCTGCCGCAGAACCCATTCGCCGAGCGGGATGACGAGGCCTCGCTCCTCGGCAATCGGGATGAACTCCGCAGGCGAGATCATCCCGCGGGTGGGATGCGGCCAGCGTACCAGGGCCTCGACGCCGACGATCCCGATCCCGTCCGACGAGAAGAGTGGCTGGTAATGCAGCACAAGGCCGTTCCGGGCGATCGCGTTCCGAAGCTCCTCCTCGACGAGCTTGCGCATGCGGAGGGTCTCGTCCATCCGGCTCTGGAAATAGCTGAACCGGTTCCGCCCCTCGCCCTTCGACTGGTAGAGCGCGGCGTCGGCGAGACGCATCAGCGATTCCCGGTCCGATCCGTGCTCCGGAGCGAGCGCGATGCCGATCGATGCACCGATGATCACCTGACTGTCGGCGAGTGCGAAGGGCTTCGTCAGCGCCTCGAGAATGCGCCGCGCCAGCATGCCGGCATCATCCTTCGAGCGGAGCGCCGTCTGGATGATCGCGAACTCGTCGCCCCCGAAACGGGCGGTCGTGTCGGTCGAGCGCACGAGGTTGGTCAGCCGCTCCGCCACGAGCTGGATCAGGTCGTCGCCGACCTGGTGGCCGTAGGTGTCGTTCACGTCCTTGAAGCGATCGAGGTCGATGAAGAGGACGGCCAGCACGCCGTCCATCCGCGGCAGTCGGGCGAGTTCCCGGTCGAGCCGCTCGCCGAAGAGCAGCCTGTTGGCCAGACCCGACAGGGGGTCACGACCGATCATGTCGCGAGAGCGGGCCTCGGTCGCCGCGAGGTCGCGCGCGAGGTGGTGCAGATAGCCCGCGACGATCCCGAACAGCACCACGGCGATGGCGAGGCCGGTGAGGGTCAAGGGGACGAGGCGCTGCCGCATGACGTCGCCGGGACGGCTGGGGGACCAGCTCATCTGGCCGGTCACCTCTCCGGCGGCGTTCCGAAGCGCGAGCGATGCACCCGCGTCGGCGGGTGGTTTCGACGAGATGGTCAGTTGCTCGATGTCCGGGAAGGCCAGGATCCGGCGGAGTTCTTCCATGCTGACGTTTTCGGTGGCGAGGAGTATGGCGGCCCGTGGCGCGCTATCGGGACCGGGAACCTGCACGGCCATCGCGAGCGCCGCGTAGGCTTGCGCTCCGTCGAAGAAGAGGCGAGTGGCGGCTTCATCCAGACGCCGGGGCGGCGGATTCCCGTCACTGTCCCGCAAGAGGAGGAGGGCGTCCACCACCGGGCCGGCGAGGCTTCGGAGCCGGTCCACGCTGCCCGGGGTCACGGCCGCGCCGCGATCGAGCCCTGCCAGCGGGATCCAATCCGGCGTCATCAGGACGACGGTGTCGAGGTCCCGCAGGCTCGCGATCTGCTCGTCGAAGGCGGACTTGCGTTGCACCGTGGACGGAGCGGCGGTCAGGCCCTCGAGGATCCCGGGCCGGGAGAGGAAGTCGGACAGCCGGGTCTGGAAACGGCCGAGGCCGTGGTCGATCGCCACGGTGAGCTGCTCGCGCTGACGCTCCACCGCGAGTTCGTTCACGCTGTCGCTGGTCCACAGGATGGTCGAGAAAACGATCCAGAGCGTTCCACCGAACAGCACTGCCATCGGCCACAAGAGCCGAGAGAGCAACACGCCATGAGACCGGGCGGAGGTGACAGCGTGGCTCGACATTCCGCCTGACCGTTTGAGGCTACCGGACGCTAGGCTCCAAGCGTTTAGAAGCCGTTGCGTTGCCGCCCGCCTACAACCTGGGGCTTACCGTAGGGCGGTGTCGGGATCGCCATATGGGCGGCCCGCAGGGCGGTGGACCACCGCTCGCGGAGATCGTGGAAATAGGGCTCGCCGACCTCGATCCGATGGATCAGTTCGGGCTGGATCGCGTCGCGCCGGACCACCGCGATGTCGATCGGCAGGCCGACGCTGAGATTGGACCGCATGGTCGAGTCCATGGAAATCAGCGCGATCTTCAGGGCGTCGTACAGATCCGTGCCGTGATACACGGCGCGGTCGAGAATGGGCTTTCCGTATTTGTGCTCGCCGATCTGCAGGAAGGGCGCATCCTGGCTGCATTCGATGAAGTTGCCGGCCGAGTAGATCATGTAGAGCCGCATCGGGCCGCCCGCGATCTGCCCCCCGAACAGGAAGGTACAGTTGAACCTGACCTCTGCCTCTTCGAGCGCGGGCCCGTCGACATTCCTGACATGCCGGATGACGCGGCCGATGAGCTGCGCCGCCCGGAACATCGTCGGGGCACGATGGATCGTCTCCACCTCTCCGGTGGCGGGGTTTTCGAGCCCCTCGGACAAGAGGCTCACGACCGTCTGGGACACGGACAGGTTGCCGGCCGAAGCGAGGGTCAGCACCCGGTCGCCGGGCGTCTGGAACAGGTTGAGCTTGCGATAGGTCGAGATGTTGTCGAGCCCCGCATTGGTGCGGGTGTCGGCGATCATCACGAGACCGGCTTCGACGAGCACGGCCGTGCAATACGTCATGCGATCTCCTCAGGCTCCCGCCTTCAGTTGATGTTCGAGCCTGGCTCGGACGGAGCCTGGATCTGGCTTTGGCTCTGGCGTTGCGCGAGCCCGACGAGCAGCCTGACGCTCAGATTCTCGGTCCCGCCGCCCCGCCGGCTGCCCCGGATCGGCGCGGCACCATGATAGTCGAGGCCGATCGCGACCCGCACATGGGCGTCCGTGACCGCGATCCCGTTCGTCGGATCGAACCCGACCCAGCCAAGATAGGGCACCTTGGCTTCCGCCCAGGCGTGTCCCGCGTCCTGCTGGTCCACGCCATCGTTCCGGTGGAAGTAGCCCGACACGTAACGGCACGGAATGTGAAGGTGCCGTGAAGCGGCAACGAAGATATGCGTGAGGTCCTGGCACACGCCGCGCCTCAGCGCGAAGGCCTCGGCCGCACTGGTGCCCGAATTCGTGGGCTCGACGTCGAACCGGATGGTCTCGTTGATCGCCATCAGCAGGCGGTGAAGCGTCGCGAGCGTGTCCCCGCGCGAATCCCCGAGGCCTGCCGCGAAATCGCGGATCGCATCATCCGCCGTGGTCAGGACGGTCTCCCTCAGAAAGCAGGCCTCGGGCATGCGTTCGACGGCATTGCGCACGATCCCGTCCGTGTCGCTCGTCTCGACGATGCCTTCGGCCCTGAGGGTCAGCTCGCGGACGGGCTGGTCCGCCGAGAAGGTATGGACCACGTTTCCGAAATGGTCGGAGCCGGCCGCGAGCTTGCCCTCGTCGCTCGGCTCGACCCGCCAGCGCACGACATGCTGCCCTTCATGGTCGCGGGGCGTGAGGCGAAGATATTGCAGCATCGAGCGCGCCGGCTCGGTGTAGCGGTAGCTCGTCTCGTGGATGATCGCGAGGCGCATCGATGACTCGCGATCAGCTGAGATACTGCTCGCCGATCGCGGCGCCGAGGCGATTGTTCTCGCCGATGAACTCGCCGATGAACTCGTGCAGCCCGCTCGCGAACACGCCGTCGATCCGCGATGCCGAGAGGCGTGCCAGGAGACCGGACGCGATGCGCTGGCTCGGGCCCCGCCGTCCGTAGGATTCGGCGACCAGGTCGAGGTGCCGCACCAGGATCTCGTAGCAATTCGCAAGCGAGCGCGGCATCTGCCGGTTCAGGATCAGGAGGTCGGCGACGAGCCAGGGCTTCACGCTCTGCCGGTAGACCCAGTGGTAGGCGGTGAGGGCCGACACCTCGCGCAGGATCGTCGTCCACTGGAAATAGTCGAGGCTGCCGCCGATCCCCTCGGATTCCGGCAGGAGCAGATGGTATTTCACGTCGAGGATGCGGGCCGTGTTGTCGGCCCGTTCGATCGCGTTGCCGAGGCGCGTGAACCAGAACGCGTCGTTCCTGAGCATCGTGCGATAGGCCGAGCCGTCGAAGGTCAGCGCGACGCGCTTCACCCAATCGAGGAAACGGGAGAATTCCTCGCTGCTCATTCCGTTGTCGAAAGCCTTGAGCTCGAGCCAGGCTCCGTTCAGCACATCCCACATCTCCGAGGTGAGTGCGGTCCGGACCGACCGGGCATTCTCCCGCGCCATCTGGAGGCAATGCCGGATCGAGGACGGGTTGAGCTGGCTGAAGGCCAGGAAGTCGCGAACCGTATCCTCGTTCGCATGGCCGTAATGGCTGCGGAAGAGGGAGAGGTCGCCGGCCGAATCGACGGCGCTCTCCCATTCGTTGCGCGCGCCGGCATAGCTTTGCGGGAGAGCGGCCAGGCGAACGGTCGCGTCCAGCGTGCGGGCGATGAAGTCGGCGCGCTCCGTGTATCGGGCGACCCAGAACAGGCTGTCGGCGGTGCGGGATAGCATCGGCGGGATGTCAGTCGGTCGGGCGCTGCGAAGACATGTCGAGGTGGCGACCGGCGCCGGGCTCAGGCGTCATCCAGCACCCACGTGTCCTTGGTGCCGCCGCCCTGGCTGGAATTCACGACGAGGGATCCCGGCTTCAGCGCGACGCGCGTGAGGCCGCCCGGGACGATGCGGATCTCGTCGGCGCCGGTCAGCACGAAGGGCCTGAGATCGACATGACGCGGCGCGACGCCGGACGCGACGAAGGTCGGGCATGTCGAGAGGGACAGGGTCGGCTGGGCGATGAACCCTTCCGGGAGGTGCCTGAGCTTGCGGCCGAACTCGTCGATCTCGCGGCGCGTCGCGTGAGGGCCGACCAACATGCCGTAGCCGCCGGAGCCGGAGACCTCCTTCACGACGAGATCGCCGAGATTGGCGAGAACGTGAGCCAGCGCGTCGGGCTCCCGGCAGCGCCAGCTCGGCACGTTCTGCAGGATCGCGTCCTCGCCCGTGAAGAAGCGCACGATCTCGGGCATGTAGGTGTAGACGGCCTTGTCGTCCGACACCCCCGTGCCGACGGCATTGGCGAGGGTGACGTTCCCGGCCCGATAGGCGCCCATCAGGCCCGGGACGCCGAGAACGGAATCGGGCTTGAAGACGAGCGGGTCGAGATACTCGTCGTCGATGCGCCGGTAGAGGACGTCGACGCGCGTCGGGCCCTCGGTCGTGCGCATGTAGACGACGTCGTCCTTAACGAAGAGGTCGGTCGCCTCGACGAGTTCGACGCCGAGTTTGTCGGCCAGAAACGAGTGCTCGTAATAGGCCGAGTTGTAGCGGCCCGGGGTCAGGAGAGCCACGACGAGGTCGGAGCCACGCGCTTCGGGAGCGACCGAACGCAGCGTGGCCAGGAGGGCATCGGGATAATTCTCGACCGGAGCCACGCGATGGTTCGCGAAGAGCTCCGGAAACAGCCGCATCATCACCTCGCGATTCTCCAGCATGTAGGAGACGCCGGACGGGGTGCGGGCATTGTCCTCGAGGACGTAGAACTCGTTCTCGGCCACGCGGACCACGTCGATCCCGGCGATGTGGACGTAGACGTCATGCGGGACGGCGGCGCCCTGCATCTCGAGACAATAATTCGGGTTTCGGTGGATCAAGTCGGCCGGGACGATGCCGGCCCGGATGCATTCCTGGGGGCCGTAGATGTCGGCCAGGAAGGCGTTCATCGCCCGGACGCGTTGTTTCAGTCCGCGCTCCAGGAACGCCCATTCCGACTTCATGAGCACGCGCGGGATCACGTCGAAGGGGATCAGCCGCTCCGAGGCGTCGTTGTCGCCATAGACCGCGAAGGTGATTCCGACCCGGCGGAAAAACAGCTCGGCCTGGCTGCGGCGCAGGTCGAAGGTCTCGTTCGGGGTCTCGTCCAGCCACTTCCGGAGGTGGGCATAGGCGGCGCGAACCGAGGGTGATCCTCCGTTCGTGTAACCATTCATCTCGTCGAAGGCGGTCGTTGCCATGCGGATCCCGTCGGGCTGACGCGAGATTAGAGGCAAGTCGCGTTCCATGGGAAGCGGGCCGAGAATACCCGTACTTTAGATGAGCTTCAGTCCCTTCATGCTCGCATGTCCCTCGCGCCCGACGATGATGTGGTCGTGGACGGCGATGCCGAGCGGCTTCGCGATCTCGACGATCTCGCGGGTCATGCGGATGTCGGCACTGGAGGGTGTCGGGTCGCCGGACGGATGATTATGGACGAGGATCACGGCGGTGGCCGCCAGTTCGAGCGCGCGCTTCACGACCTCGCGCGGATAGACCGGCGTGTGGTCGACGGTGCCGGTCTGCTGCACCTCGTCGGCGATCAGGAGGTTGCGCTTGTCGAGGAACAGCAACCGGAACTGCTCGGTGTCGGCGAAGGCCATGGTGGTCCGGCAATATTCGAGGACCGCGCTCCACGAGGAGAGGGCGTGACGCTTCGCGACCGCGCCGCGCGCCAGCCGCCGCGCCGCGGCCTCGACGATCTTCAGATCCGTGACGACGCCCTCGCCGAGACCGCCCTCCTGGCGAAGGCGCTGAGGCGAGGCGGCCAACACCTCGGCGAACGAGCCGAATGTGCGCACGAGGTCCTTGGCCAGCGGCTTCACGTCCCGGCGTGGGATCGAGCGGAACAGGACGAGTTCGAGGAGCTCGTAATCCGGCAGCGCCTCGCCGCCGGCCTCGGCGAAGCGCGCGCGGAGGCGGTCGCGGTGGCCGAGATAATGCGGGGGAGCGTCGTCGGAGGGCATCGGAGCGGACCCGGTCGGGCAGACCCGAGTATCGCCGTCAGGAGGCCGTATCGTAAGGCGGCTTGTGGTAACCTTTGGGCGAATAGGTGAAGACCTCCGCCCCGTTCTCGGTCACGCCGACGGTGTGCTCGAATTGCGCGGAGAGCGATCGGTCGCGCGTCACCGCGGTCCACCCATCAGACAGCACCTTCACCTGGGGCCGGCCGAGATTGATCATCGGCTCGATCGTGAACAGCATCCCGGGCCGGAGCGGCACCGAATAGCTCGGCTCGACATAATGCAGGATCGTCGGGGAATCGTGGAAGACGCGGCCGAGCCCATGGCCGCAGAAGTCGCGCACGACCGAGCAGCGCTCCGCCTCAGCCAGCGACTGGATCGCCGCCCCGATGGCGTTCGTCGTCCGGCCCGGCATCACGGCGGCGATGCCCCGGGTCAGGCATTCGTGAGTGATGTCGCAGAGCCGTGCGGCCCGCCGGGGCACCTCGCCGACGAAATACATCCGGCTCGAATCGCCATGCCAGCCGTCCAGGATCAGCGTCACGTCGATGTTGAGGATGTCGCCGTCGCGGAGCGGCTTGTCGTTCGGCATGCCATGGCACACGACGTGATTGATCGAGGTGCAGATGGAGTGCGGATACCCGCGATAGAGCAGGGTCGCCGAATAGGCGCCATGGTCGTGGGCGAAGTCCGAGACGAGCCGGTCGAGGATCTGGGTCGTCGCACCCGGCCGGACGTGCTCGACCAGAAGATCGAGCGCCTCGGCGGTCAGGCGCCCTGCACGACGCATCGCGGCGAAGGCTTCCGGCCCGTGCAGAGGGGGCGCGACTTCCCGCCGCTGCCCGAGTTTCGTGGTTTCGTCCTGGCTCATCCGTCACGATCGCCGAAGCTTCGGGGGCGCTCTTCCCGGCCCGACGGGTCCGGCTCTCTCGGCGCCAGGGTTGCGACGCCAAGTGGGTGATGCGAAGAGCACGCCTGTCCTCGATGTGGCAGGACTGGACGCCCGGCACAAGGCATGGACGAAGCAAAGCCGTTCGGCACCTACGCGCCCACGGGTTTCGTGCGCTGGGCCGTGGAGACCACGCGGTCCTTCCCGGATTCCTGGCTCGCCCGTCGGGCGGTCATCGCGATCCGGCGCATCGTCGTGTCGCGCCTGCGAGGCGCTCCCGTCGACATCGAGGCGCTCGGCGCGCGGATGAGGGTCAGGCCCTACAACAACGTGTGCGAGAAGCGCATGCTGTTCACGCCGCAGAGCTTCGATCCGAGGGAACTCGAAATCCTGGCGTCGCGGCTGCGCGACGGCTTCACCTTCATCGATATCGGCGCGAATGTCGGCGCCTATTCGCTCTTCGTCGCCTCCCGGGCCGGCTCCTCCGCCCAGGTGCTGGCGATCGAACCTCAGCCCGCCATCTTCGACCGGCTCGTCCACAACATCCGGCTGAACGCCTTCGCGAATATCAAGGCGATCGCCTGCGCCATCGCGGACAAGGCCGGAGAGGTCACGCTGTTCATCGATGCCCGCAACAGTGGCGAATCCAGCGTCAAGATCGTGGCCGCCGAAGGCGCCGAGCCGATCCGCGTTCCGGCCAAGACCCTCCTCGACCTCGTCCGGGAGGAAGGGTTCACGCGGATCGACGCGATCAAGCTCGACGTCGAGGGCGCCGAGGACATCGTGCTGGGCCCCTTTCTGGGCGAGGCTCCCGAGACCCTGCTTCCGTCGCTCCTGATCATCGAGGACGGGGTCCGGCAATGGCAGATCGATCTGCCGGCCCTTCTGCGTCGGCACGGCTATCGCGAGATCGCGAAGACGCGGCTGAACCTCGTCTACGAACGCATCGCCGGAGCATCGCTTCCGGCCGGGACCTCCGCATGACCGACACTCCCGTGACCGCCGCATTGCTCGTGATCGGCGACGAGATCCTGTCCGGCCGAACCAAGGACAAGAATATCGGCTACGTCGCCGAATACCTCACCGGGCTCGGGATCGACCTCCGCGAGGTGAGGGTCGTTCCCGACGTCGAGGAGGAGATCGTCGCGGCCGTGAACGCGCTGCGGGCGCGCTACGACCACCTGTTCACGACCGGCGGCATCGGGCCGACGCATGACGACATCACGGCCGATTGCATCGCCAAGGCTTTCGGCGTCCCGATCGACGTCGATCCGCGCGCCGTCGAGATGCTGCTGCAGCGGATCAAGCGAGAGGACCTGAACGAGGCGCGGCTCAGGATGGCCCGCATCCCGCAGGGTGCCGACCTCATCGAGAACCCGATCTCGCGCGCGCCTGGTTTCCGCATCGGCAATGTCGTCGTGATGGCAGGCGTCCCGGCCATCATGCAGGCGATGCTGGACAACGTCGTCCCGGGGCTCGTCAAGGGCGTGCCGGTCACGGCCGTGACGATCGAGGCCACCGGTCTGCCGGAAGGGCTCTATGCGGCCGGGCTCGGCAAGATCGCGGCCAGCCATGCCGATCTGTCGATCGGCTCCTACCCGTCCTACTCGCCGGGCGGCTTCACGAACCAGATCATCGTTCGGGGCCGGGACATGGCACTGCTGCAGGAGGCCGAGACCAGGATACGGGCCCTGCTCGATCGGCTGCGGACCGAGCGGCCGTCCTGAAAGGGGCGCGACCGTCGGTTTTGAAATCTCAACCCTCCGACGCTACATAAGACGATCGCGGGCGAAGTTTGGCCTGCTGGGACAGATCAGATGTCGGGCTTCAAGGTTGTCTCGCTCACGGACGCGGCGGCGAACCGGGTCAAGTCGATCATGGCCAAGGCCGAGAAGCCGATCGCCGGGCTTCGCGTCGGGGTGAAGAATGGAGGCTGCGCCGGCATGTCCTACACGATGGAATATGCCGACGAGATCCGGGCCCAGGACGAGGTCGTCGAGGATCGTGGCGTCAAGATCCTGATCGACCCGAAGGCGGTCCTCTTCCTCCTCGGGACAGAGATGGATTTCGAAACCAGCAAGATGTCGTCCGGCTTCACGTTCAGGAACCCGAACCAGACCTCGGCCTGCGGCTGCGGTGAGTCGGTCGCGATCACGCCGGTGAAGGCGGAGCTTGTTTCCGCCCGCGCCTGACGTCGCGGTCTCGGTGGAAGGGCAGTTCTCGCCCGGGTTTACCGACCGTTGGAAAGCGAAGGTAGGCGTCAGGCGGCCTGAGAGAGGTCGAGAGCGTCCTCGACGACGGTCCGGTTCCGCCCGGCCTGCTTGGCCCGGTACATCAACCTGTCCGCTCGCTCGAGGAGCGACACGGCCGTATCCTTCAACCCCATCACGGCGATCCCGAGCGAGACCGTGACGCGCCCGAGCGATTCGCCCGTCGATCGCTTCAGCAATTCCCGGCTCATCACATTGCGTCGGATGCGTTCCGCGCACGCGTGCGCGGATGGCTGCTCCGTCCCGGGAAGGATGATGCCGAATTCCTCGCCCCCGAAGCGGGCGAGGACGGATCCGGGCTCCACGTTCTCCCGCATCGCCCCGCTGACGAGGCGAAGCACCTGGTCGCCCGTGAGATGGCCGTAGAGGTCGTTGAAGCGCTTGAACTCGTCGATGTCGATCACGATCAGCGTGAGGGCGGACCCCTCGGCATGGGCCCGGGCAACACTCTCGGTCAGCGACGCCTCGAAATGCTTGCGGTTGGCGATCCCGGTGAGCGGATCCGTGAGGCTCTCCTGACGAACCTGGTCCAGCAGCCGGCGCAGTCCGTCGATCTCGCCTTTTGATTCCCTCAGCCGGGTCTCCAGGATCCTGTTGCTGTCCGAGATATCCCGGGTCGCCTGGACCAGCGAGCCCACCACCTCGCGCAGCCGGCTGTGCTCCATCGGGTGTTGCAGGTCGCCTGACAGAACCTCGAGCGAAGCGCCGTATTGGGCCGACGAGCCGAGGGCGGCCTCGATCAGGCCCATCACCTGGTCCATTTCGAGCAAGAGGCCGGAGCCTGCCTGCTCCGTTCCGCGGGCCAGGCGATCGGTGCCGAAATGGGCCTCGTAGAGCCGGTCGACATCGTCGCCGCTCAGCCGCTCCTGCAACGCGACGAGCCGCTTGACGGCCTCGTTCAGAGCAGGTTTCAGGCAGGTGACGTAGGTGTACCAGAGTTCATAGGCGCATGGCGACGCCGAGCGGGAATAGGCACCCATCAGCTCGGACGCTCGATGTCCGATCGACAATGTGCGATCGACCGCGTGCATGAGGACCCCTCACCATCGCGCCCCTGCTACGGTGAGCAACCAGCGGCTGTAGTCCGAGTAGATTGTCCCGACTACCACCAACAATGCGTTAAAGCCGAGAAGTCGGCAGCTACTCGCTCGGCTTCTGCTTGGAAGCACGAAGCAAGAAGGCAGGCACGTGGTCACCGAGGCCGACCACCGAGGCACCGCCGTCGCTGTCGAACGAGGATGCCCGACGCTGCTCGCGCGGAGGGGAGGGCGCCCGCACCGAACCTACGGATTGACGCGAATCGGCGGAGCCTCTGGCGGGCCCATCCTCGCGACGGGGCCTTCGAGCCGGCCGCGGGGCTTCCGCCGCTTCGGGTGAGCGCTCCTGGACGTGATCCGGAGCCGCTTCCTTCGTGCGCTCGCGCAGGGGCTCTGCCCCGGGTTCCCGCGCCCGCTCGCGGCCACGACGGGGCGAAGCAGCCCGCTCCCTGTCTGGTTTCGCAGAGCCGGAACGGCCACCACGGCTCTCGCGACCGCCGCGCGGGCGACGTTCGCGCTCCGCGCCTTCCTCGGGCTTCGGTCCCTCCCAGGCGACGGTCTGGCCCATCAGGCTCTCGATCGCCGCGAGCGAACGCTCGTCGCCCGGAGCGACCAGCGTGAAGGCGTGGCCCGTGAGGCCGGCACGCCCGGTCCGGCCGATGCGGTGGACGTAATCCTCCGCGTGATGCGGCACGTCGTAGTTGAAGATGTGGCTCACGGCCGGGATGTCGAGGCCGCGCGCCGCGACGTCGCTCGCGACGAGAAGGGCCACCTCGCCGGTCCGGAAACTGTCGAGCGCCGCCATTCGGGCCCGCTGGTCGAGATCGCCGTGCAAGGCGGCGGCATTGAAGCCGTGCCGCTTCAGAGACTTGTGGAGGAGCGCGACCTCCGTCTTCCGGTTGCAGAAGATGATCGCGTTCTTGAAGTCGGGCGCCGTCCGGATGAGCTCGCGCAGGCGCTCGCGCTTTTCCTGTCCATCCGACCCGGTCGCGTAGAGCCGCTGCGTGATCGTCGTCGCAGCCGACGCCGGGCGGGCCGTCTCGACCCTGACCGGGTTATGCAAGAAGTTGTCGGCGAGCCGCTGGATCTCGGACGGCATCGTGGCGGAGAAGAACAGCGTCTGCCGGGTGAAGGGCACGAGCTTCACGATCCGCTCGATATCCGGGATGAAGCCCATGTCGAGCATCCGGTCGGCCTCGTCGATGACGAGAAGCTCGACCCCGGTCAGGAGCAGCTTGCCGCGCTCCTGATGGTCGAGAAGGCGGCCGGGCGTCGCGATCAGGACGTCGACGCCGCGTGTGATCTTCACGTCCTGGTCGCCGAAGGACACGCCGCCGATGAGGAGCGCCACCGACAGCTTGTGGTTGATCCCGTAGCGCTCGAAATTCTCGACGACCTGGGCAGCGAGTTCCCGCGTTGGTTCCAGGATAAGCGTCCGGGGCATCCGGGCCCGGGCTCTGCCCGTCTCGAGCAGAGTCAGCATCGGCAGCACGAAGGCCGCCGTCTTGCCGGTGCCGGTCTGGGCGATGCCGAGGACGTCGCGCCTCGCCAGAACGTGGGGGATCGCTTCAGCCTGGATCGGCGTCGGCGTCGTGTAGCCGGCCGCCTCGGCCGCCTGGAGGACTTTTTCGCTCAGTCCGAGTTCAGCAAACGACATTCGGGAGGATGACCATGCCGGGCCGCCTCGCGCGACCCCAATGTGTGGCTTGATGCTCGGGGCGAGGCGTCGGCGCGCGCACGATCAAGCGCTGTCGAACCGACGGCTCCGACATTGCCAACATAAGTCCTTGACCACCATTGTCAATGAGACGGCTTGTTCTGAGCGAGATCTGTCAAGCACCGGCGGGCGGCAAGCCCGCTGCCGACAAGGCGGCAGACTGGCGAGCCGTGAGGGCGTCGAACTCGATATGCTCGATCTCGGCCTGGAACATGCGGTGAAAGTTCAACTCCGCATTGAGGTGTAGGAACACGGCGCCAAGACCGACGGCCGCCCGGTCCATGAAGACGAACTCCCGCGGCACCGTCACAGGGCCCTTCTCGCGAAGAGCCTGATGGACGGAGAAGGCCTCGCGCCGCCCGTATTCGCCGGGCTTCACGCCGTCCGCGATCGTCCGCACCCGGTCTTCGAGCAGGGGCCCGTAGATGAAGCGCGCCCAGATATTCAGGATGTCGATCAGCTCCGACGAGAGCCGTCGGAAACCCCAGGTCTCGTAGGCATGGACGACGCGGTCGCGCTCGCCATGCAGCAGGCCGTAATAGAGGTCGACGACGCCCGCCAGGAACCGGGGCGGAAACACCCGGATGCAGCCGTAATCCATGAGGTTGATGCCGGCCGGCTCGCCGCCTTCGGAGAAGACGCTGTAATTGCCGAGATGAGGGTCGCCGTGGATGACGCCGATCTGCGCGACCGGGTGCCACCAGGCCTTGAACATGGCGACGGCCAGCCGGTTGCGGATCTCGAGCGAGCCTTCCTTGAAGTTCAGGATGTTCTCGCCTTCGAGCCAGTCGAGCGTCAGCAGGCGCTTGGTCGAGAGGTCGCTCCGGACGGCCGGGACCCGGACCAGGGGCACGGACTCGAGGACGCTCCGATAGAGCGAGGCGTTCTTGGCCTCGTGCTCGTAGTCGAGCTCCTCCCGGAGCCGGTCGCCGATTTCGCCCTCGATCTCGCGGGTGTCGATGATCGAGCTCATCCGGCGCTGGACCGCGAAGACGAGCTGCAATTGCTTGAGATCGGCTTCGACGGCCGATTGCATGTCGGGATATTGCAGCTTGCAGGCGAGCGATGCTCCGTCCAGTGACGTCGCACGGTGGACTTGGCCGAGCGACGCCGCGGCGGCGGGTTTGAGGTCGAACGAGCCGAAGCGGGAGCGCCAATCCGGCCCGAGTTCGCTCATCATCCGGCGGGTCACGAAGGCGGCGCCCATCGGCGGGGCGGCGCTCTGCAGCTTCTGCAATTCGGCCGCATATTCCGGCGGCACGAGGTCGGGGACGGTCGCCATCAGCTGGGCGACCTTCATGATCGGGCCCTTGAGACCGCCCAGCGCGGCCGCGAGCGACGCGGCATTCGAGGCGTCGCCGCTCGCTCCGAAAAGCCGCTGCCCGGCCATTTTGGCCGCGACCCCGCCGACATTGGCGCCTACTCGGGCGTAGCGGGCGGCGCGCGCGGAGAAGCGGTTCGCTTCGCGATCTGGTTCAGCCATGGTCCGGGGATCGTCGCTGGTGGGCTTCAGAGATGGGGCAGGCCGGCGTGGGCCGCCAGGGTTCGCGCCCTCCCGACAAAGCCCGAGCCCTGCGGCCGTTCCGCACTGCGGTTGGGCGGGCGGGCCTAACCGGCAGCGCCGCCTCGCGACCACGCCCATGCGCCTTCCGCCGCCGCGACGCCCGTGGCGAAACAGGCCTGCAGCAGATAGCCCCCTGTCGGGGCTTCCCAATCCAGCATCTCGCCGGCCGCGAAGAGGCCCGGCCTCGCGCGCAGCATCAGCCGTTCGTCGAGATCCTCGAAGCGGATGCCGCCTGCCGTCGATATGGCCCTGTCGAGCCCGCCCGTCCCGACGACCCGGACCGGAACGGCCTTGATGAGCTGGGCCAGGCTCTGTGGCCCCGTCGGCAAGACGGTTCCCGTCGCCTCGTGCAGCAGGCCGATGCCGACCGGAGCGAGATGGGCGGCCTTGCGCAGGAAGGTCGATCCGGATTGGCGTCCTCTCGGGCGGGCAAGGGCGGCGGCCAGATCCGCGACCGATCGATCCGGCCGAAGATCGATGGACAGCGACGCCTCCTCGCCCCGCGCCAGCGCATCGCGGACCGGACTCGACAGGGCGTAGACGACGCCGCCCTCGACGCCGGCCCGCGACACCACGGCCTCGCCCAGGCGCCTCTCTCCCGCGAAGGTCACGGCGACCCGCTTCAGCGGCTCGCCCGCGAACCGTCCCGCGAAATGGTCCGTCCAGGGCACGAGCAGCGAACAATTCGCGGGCCGCAGGGCATTCGGCCGGGGCCCCAGGCCCTCCAGCACGGGCACCCATGCGCCGTCCGAGCCGAGCCGGGGCCAGCTCGCGCCGCCGAGCGCCAGGATGGTGGCGGCCGGTGGAGGAACCTCGACCGGGCCGTCCGGGGTCTCGAAGCGGAGCGCTCCGTCCGGCCCGATCCCGGTCCAGCGATGCCGGAGTGCGAGGCGAATGCCGGCGCCGTCCAGGCGGCGGAGCCAGGCTCGGAGGAGCGGCGACGCTTTCCAGCCGACGGGAAAGACGCGGCCGCTCGACCCCACCATCGTCTCCTGGCCGAGGTCGGCCGCCCAGGCCCGCAGAGCCTCGGGTGGAAACCGGTCGAGATAGGGTCGTAGCCGCTCCGCTCCCGAGCCGTAGCGGGTCAGGAAGAGGTCGAGCGCCTCGCTGTGGGTAAGGTTGAGGCCGCCCCGGCCCGCGAGGAGGAATTTACGGCCGACCGACGGCATCCGGTCATAGACGACGACCTCGCCGCCTCTGGCGGCCAGGGTCTCGGCCGCCAGAAGCCCGGCCGGGCCCGCCCCGATCACCGCGAAAGGGCCCGGCGCAGCGCGAGGCGTGGACGAGATCATCCCGTCTCATGCAAGCTGATGCGGGGCCGGCGCAACCACGGACGGTTGCGTGATTGTCGGGAGAGCTGGGTGAGACCGATCTGCGTCACCTGCGGAACGCAATACGAGGACGAGCATCCTCGCTCGTCCTGCCCTGTCTGCCAGGACGAGCGCCAATGGGTGCGTTGGGAGGGGCAGGCCTGGACGGATCTCACGACGTTGCAGGCTGAATATTCGGCTCGGATCGCCGAGGATCATGGGGTGCTCGGTATCGACGTCACCCCGCATTTCGCCATCGGGCAGCGTGCGCTCCTGGTCGAGACGCCGGCCGGCAACCTGCTATGGGATTGCGTGTCGCTGATCGATGCCGAGGTGATCGCCGCGATCGAGGCCCGAGGCGGCCTCGTCGGCATCGCGATCTCGCATCCGCATTACTACACGACGATGGCGGATTGGAGCGACGCCTTCGGCGGCGTTCCGATCCACCTCCATGCCGACGATGCCGGATGGGTGCAGCGCCCGCATCCCTCGATCCGTCACTGGACGGGGGAGACCCTGTCCCCGCTTCCCGGCCTGACCCTGATCCGCGCGGGCGGCCATTTCGAGGGCGCGACCGTTCTGCACCGGGAGGAGGGCAGGGGCGATCTGTTCGTCGGGGACGTGCTTCAGGTCTGCCAGGACCGGCGCTTTGTCAGCTTCATGCGGAGCTATCCGAACTACATCCCGCTGAACACCGCCGCCGTGCGCCGGATCGAGACCGCGCTGGCGCCTTTCCGCTACGAGCGGATCCACGGAGCGTTCCGCGAGAGGAGCGTCGCGCAGGACGGCGAGGCCGTGGTGGCGCGGTCGGTCGAGCGCTATCTGGCGGCGATCAGGTAGGTGGCGCTCCCCCGGCATCGTCGGGCATCCAATCGCCGAAGACCTGGTCGACGCTGAAATCGCCGCCGTGCAAGCGAGCCTTCACGCCTGCCGCGCTCTCGCCGAGATCTTCGAGAGATTGCGCCACGTTCCGCGCGGTCTTGCTCCGCACTCGCTCCAGTATCGCTCCTCGCTCGCGCAGGAGGCTCGGGCTCGTTTCGAGCAGATCCTCGACCTCGTCCCTTGTGCGCCTGATCGTTTCGCGCCAGCCGTGTCGCGGCTCCGTCGCCGCCGAGCAGGCGAGTTTCAGGAGATGCTCGACGAGCGTCCTCGTCCGGCTGGCCAATTCGCTGCGTTGCGACTTCCCCAAGCTGTCGATCTCCTCCGCGAGGTTCTCCCAATCGAGCGGCAGGTTGGTGCCCGACGAGGCGGCGGAGCGGATCGCGGCGGCCTGCTCCTCCGACCAGCGCACGAAATCCTCATCGTAGAGGGAGCGGCCTTCGGGCATCACGGCACCTCCATCTCCTCGAGTTCCGCGATCATGCCCTCGATCATCGAGAGCCCGATCTGCCAGAAGCCCGGATCCTTCGCGTCGAGGCCGAACGGGGCCAGGAGCTCCCCATACGGCTTCGTGCCGCCGGCGGAGAGGAGGGCGAAGTAGCGGTCGACGAAGCCGCCCTCGGCCTGCTGGTAGACGCCGTAGAGCGAGTTCACGAGGCAATCCCCGAACGCGTAGGCGTACACGTAGAAGGGCGAGTGGATGAAGTGCGGGATGTAGGTCCAGAAGCTCTCGTAGCCCTCCGACAGCCGGATCGCCGGCCCTAGGCTCTCGGCCTGGACCGACATCCACAGCTCGCAGAGCTGGTCCGGCGTCAGCTCGCCCTTGCGGCGCTCGAGATGCACCTTCCGCTCGAAGGCGTAGAAGGCGACCTGGCGCACGACCGTGTTGATCATGTCCTCGACCTTGGCGGCCAGCATCGCGCGCCGCTCGGTCGGGTTGCTGGTCGCGGCGAGCAGCCGCCGGAAGGTCAGCATCTCGCCAAAGACGCTCGCGGTCTCGGCAAGGGTCAGCGGCGTCGGCGCCATCAAGGCTCCGTTCGGGGCCGCGAGCACCTGATGCACCCCATGCCCGAGCTCATGCGCCAGGGTCATTACGTCCCGCGGCTTGCCCTGATAGTTCAGCAGCACATAGGGATGGGCCGACGGGACGGTCGGGTGCGCGAAGGCGCCTGGCGCCTTGCCTGGCCGGACGGGCGCATCGATCCAATTGCCGTCGAAGAAGCGGCGGGCGATCGCGGCCATCTCGGGCGAGAAGTCGGAATAGGCGGACAGGACCGTATCGCGCGCCTCGGTCCAGCCGATCGTGCGCTGCTCGACCTTCGGCAGCGGAGCGTTACGGTCCCAGTAATCCAGCACCTCGCGTCCGAACCAGCGCGCCTTCAGCTTGTAGTAGCGGTGCGACAGGCGCGGATAGGCGTCCTGCACGGCCTCGACGAGGGCCTCGACGACCTCGCGCTCGACGCGGTTCGCGAGATGGCGGGAATCGCCGACATCCTCGAAGCCGCGCCAGCGGTCAGAGATCTCCTTGTCCTTGGCGAGGGTGTTCGTGACGAGGGTGAAGACCCGCAGGTTCTGCTTGAACACCTCCGCCAGCGCCTGCGCGGCGTCGCGGCGCAGCGTTCCGTCGGTATCCTGGAGCTTGTTCAGGGTCGGTTCGAGGGCGAGTTCCTCGCCCCGGACCTTGAAGCGGAGCGAGGCCAGCGTCTCGTCGAAGAGCCGGTTCCAGGCGCCGCGCCCGGTAACCGACTTCTCGTGGAAGAGCTGCTCGATCCGGTCGTCGAGCTGGTAGGGCCGGTCGCGGCGCAGGTCCTCGATCCAGGGCCGGTAGCGGGCGAGCGGCGCCTCCGCCATCGCTGTCTCGAGGACGGCATCCTCGATCCGGTTCAGCTCCAGCGTGAAGAACAGGAGTTCGCTCGAGGCCGCCGTCAGGCGTTCCTGGGTGTCGCCGTAGAACTTTGCCCGCTGCGGATCGGTCGTGTCCCCGGAATAGACGAGACCCGCATAGGACATCAGGCGACCGAGGCGATCCTCCACGGTTTCGTAGCGTTGGACCACGGGCCCGAGTACCGCGCCGCCTTGGCGCGCGAGGTCATCGAGGCGGCCCTTGAAGGTCTCCGCCATCGACCGGCAATCGGCCTCGACCCCGGCGAGATCCTCGGCGAAGGCGGCGCTGTTCGTGCCGGGGTAGAGGTCGTCGAGATTCCATTCGGGCAGGAGCCCGAGTTCGGCCTGGGCGCGGGTCGCCGCCGCTGCGGCATGGACGGCCGGCGCGAGGACGAGACGGTCGGCGGGGTCGACCCATGACATGGAGGCTACAATCCTTCGCTGCTCGGCGCTCATATCGGACAGGGCGCCGTCGCGATCAACGCCGGGAAGGGCCGATGGGTTAAGGCCGAATTTACCCTTCTCGCAGACCATGCGGCGCTCCGAGACCGACGAGCCGCATGTCGCAGACTGTCCTGATCGTCGATGACGACCCCGTCCAGCGGCGCCTGCTGGACGCGATGATTCGGCGCTTCGGTTACGGCAGTGTGGTGGCCGAGGACGGGGAGGCCGGCCTCGCCGTCATGCGGTCCGGCGAGCCTTTCGCGCTCGTCATCCTCGATCTCGTGATGCCGGGCCTCGACGGCTTCGGTGTTCTGGCCGCGATGCGGGACGGGAAGATCGAGATCCCGGCGATCGTCCAGACCTCTCACGGCTCGATCGAGACGGTCGTGAACGCGATGCGGGCGGGCGCGGTCGACTTCGTCGTCAAGCCCGTCGGCGCCGAGCGCCTGCAGGTCTCGATCAAGAATGCGCTCCGGCTCGGGTCTCTCGAAAGCGAGGTCCGGCGCATGCGCCGGCGCGCGGGCGGAACCCTGGGTTTCGGCGACCTGACCACCAAGAGCCCGGACATGCTCCGCCTCATGCGTCTTGCGGAACGGGCCTCGAAATCCTCGATCCCGGTCCTGATCGAGGGGGAATCGGGTGTCGGCAAGGAGGTTTTGGCGCGTGCGATCCAGGGCTCCGGCGAGCGCAAGAGCAAGCCCTTCATCACGGTGAATTGCGGCGCGATCCCCGAGAACCTGGTCGAGTCGACCCTGTTCGGTCACGAGAAGGGGGCCTTCACCGGCGCGACCGAGAAACACGCGGGCAAATTCGTCGAGGCCTCGGGCGGCACCCTGTTCCTGGACGAGATCGGCGAATTGCCACCATCCGCTCAGGTCAAGCTGCTCCGGGCGATCCAGGAGGGCGAAGTCGACCCTGTCGGCGGCAAACGCTCTGTCCGGGTCGATATCCGACTGATCTCGGCCACCAATCGCAGCCTCCTCGACATGGTCAGGGAGGGCCGCTTCCGGGAGGACCTCTATTACCGCCTGAACGTGTTCCCGATGACGCTGCCGCCCTTGCGGGCCCGGCGGGAGGATATCGCGGACCTCGCGCGCTCGTTCCTGGCCCGCTTCTCAGCCGAGGAGGGCAAGCGCGTCCGGGGCATCGCGTCCGAGGTGATGGCGCTGATCACGCGCTACGATTGGCCCGGCAACGTGCGCCAGCTCGAGAATGCGATGTTCCGGGCGGTCGTTCTGGCCGACGGCGACGAGCTGACCCTGGCCGAGTTTCCGCAGATCGCCCACCAGGTCGACGGGTTCGAGATCCGCATCCCGGCCGCCCCCACGCCGCTCGCGGAACACGCCTCGTCCCCGGCGCCGGTCCGGGAGATCGTGCGGGTCGAGGTGCGGGACCCGCACGCGACATCCCTCGTCGCCGAATCCGGAGAGGTGAAGCGATTGGAGGAGCTCGAGGCGGAGATCATCCGTTTCGCGCTCAGCCACTATCGCGGGCACATGTCCGAGGTCTCGCGGCGGCTCGGGATCGGCCGCTCGACGCTGTATCGCAAGCTGAAGGAACTCGGGCTCGAGGACGGCGAGCCCGAAGAGACGGAAGAAGCCGCCTAAAAGATTGGGTGTTGCAGCCGTACGCTAGCGTCGAATTCGGCAGTATCGGACAAGGCGCGAAGGTCGGACAGGGCGGTGAGCATGAGCGCGACTCGCGCGAGCGGATGGATCGTCGGTCTCGGGCTTCTGGCATCTATGCCGGCCTATGGACTGCCGGCAGGCGGGGCCCCGGCCGACCATGGCCAGGACACCGTCTCGGCACCAACCGACCTGCCCATTCCGGCCGAAACCCTGCTGCGCAACACGGCCGGCACCGAGGGCGTGGCCTCGCGCGACCTCGTCCTGCCCGAGCCGCCCGCGGTCACGGTCGAGATTCCCGCTCCGGCGCGTGCCCAAACCGCCGGGGGCGTTTTCCTCGACCTCCCTCCCGCGCCCGTCCAGATCACCCGCGACGACATCCTGCCCGGCGCGATCGAGCTTCGGCTCGCGGATGCGAAGCTGCCGCTGCCGCCCAAGCTGTCCCGCCGGGACCGCGAAGGCCTCACCGCCTTCTACGCCGCCTCCCGCTACCGATCGCTCTGGATCGTGGACGGCGCCTGGACCGCGCGGGCGCAGGCTGTCTCCGACACCCTCGCGCAGGCCGATGCCGAGGGGCACGATCCGGCGGATTACCCTGTGCCGCGGCTCGAAGTTGGTACGAAGGCCCTGACGGCGGGCGATCTGGCCGAGGCCGAGCTGAAGCTCAGCGCCGCCGCCTATCTCTACGCCCGTAACGCCCGGGGCGGGCGGATCGACCCGAGCCGCATCTCGGGCCTGATCACGCCCAAGCTCGAATTGCCCTCCGTGGACGCCGTGCTGACCGCGCTCGTCGCGAGTGCCGAGCCCGACCAGACGCTCGTCGGTTACAATCCGGCTTATCCGGGCTACCGGGCGCTGCGGGCGAAGCTCGCCGACATTCGCGCGAATCGTCCGGCGGTTGCGCGCTCACTCTCGACCTCGGCTGAGATCAGGCAAGCCGCGGCCGGGATATCCGACATGGCAGCCTTGCCGAAACTCGCTCCGGCACGGCTCGAATCCGACATCGTGGCGAACATGGAGCGCTGGCGCTGGCTGCCGGCCCAGGTGTCGCCCCGCTACATCCTGGTCAACGTTCCGGAATTTCGGCTTCGCCTGATCGAGGACGGTCAGGTCAGGCACGAGACCCGCGTCATCATCGGCAAGACGGAGACCCCGACGCCGATCTTCACCGGCAAGTTGGACCATGCCGTCGTCAATCCGTCCTGGTTCGTGCCACCGTCGATCATCAAGAAAGACTTCAGCGACGGGGTAGCCAAGCCTGGATACACGGTGACGCGCCGCGGAAAGACGGTCGTCGTGCGGCAGCCGCCCGGCCCCAAGAACGCGCTCGGCTACATCAAGCTGATGTTCCCGAACGACCATGCCGTCTACCTGCACGACACGCCGAGCCGTCATCTCTTCGGCTCTGCCAGCCGCGCTTTCAGCCATGGCTGCGTGCGAGTCGAGAACCCGTTCGCGCTCGCCGGCAAGATCATGGGTCCGGATTGGACGGAGGAGAGGCTGAAGCGCCTGATCGGCTGGGGCGAGCGCTACATCGCCGTACCGGACAAATTCCCGGTCAACATGGCCTATTTCACCGTCTCGGTGGACGAGTTCGGCGAGCTGAAGACCTTCGGCGACATCTACGGCTTCCACCGCCGGGTCAGGGCCGCGCTCGGGCTCGGCGCCTGAACTCACCCGATCAGGCTGAGACGACCGTCGCCGCCGGCCGCCATCCGGCGCGCCGCGTTGGTGTCGCGGTCCATCTGGCCGACCAGCGCCTCGGCTGACGCGAACCGCTCCTCGCCGCGGATCCAGCCGAGAAACTCGACCTCGATCCGGCGGCCGTAGAGATCGCCGGCGTAGTCGAACAGGAAGGTCTCGAGGAGAGGCGCGCCGTTGTCGAAGGTCGGGCGCCGGCCGAAGCTCGCGACGCCCGCCACGATCGGGCCGTCGCCGAGAGCCGCCCGAACTGCGTAGATGCCGTGCGCCAGCCGGCAACTCGCCGGCAGCCTGACATTCGCGGTCGGGTAGCCGAGCGTGCGGCCGCGCTTCTCGCCGTGGACGACCTCGCCCTCGACGAACCACCGATATCCAAGAAGCCGGTTCGCGACAGCGACGTCGCCGGTCTCCAGCGCGCGGCGGATGCGGGTGGAGGAGACCGGTGCGCCGTCCTGCTCGAGCGCGGCCTCGATCCGGACCCGCAGGCCGCAAGCCTCTCCGTGCTGGCGGAGGAAGACGGAATCGCCCACCCGTCCCCGTCCGAAGTGGAAATCCTCTCCGACCACGATTCCGGACAGCCGCATCTCGTCGGCGAGAAGGCGGCCGACGAAATCCGATGCCGTGGTCGCGGCGAAGGCGGCGTCGAACCGGCGCACGAAGGCGATGTCGACGCCGAAGGCCGCGAGAAGCTTGAGCTTCACCGCCTCCGAGGTCAGGCGAAAGGCAGGATCGTCCGGCCGAAACACGTCCCGGGGATGCGGCTCGAAGGTGAGAACCGCCGTCGGCTGGCCGTAGCGGCCGGCCTCGTCCCGGACGATCTCCAGCAGGCGCTGATGACCGAGATGGACCCCGTCGAAATTGCCGATGGCGGCGAAAGCCCCCGGGGCCGGCGGGGCCGTATGCTCGCGGCAGATCGCGAGGCCGGGATGGGGCCCGACCTTTCGGGGTATCGTCACCGTCACGGGGGGATGAACCAAGAGGGGAGTTGCCCGAACCCTGTCGAATGGGTCGGGCGTGGTCAAGTTCAGGCTTTGTGCCGGGTCGGTTTAACGGCTCTGCAACGGACCCGTCCTATAGAACACTCGCAGTGCTTCGCCCCTCGGCGGCGCTTCCGCTCGGAGGGGCACGATGGCCCTAGATTACGGCACTCCGATCCTCGTCGTGGACGATTACCAGACGATGATTCGGATCATCCGCAACCTGCTGAAACAAATCGGATTCGAGGATGTCGACGAGGCGGCCGATGGGTCCGCCGCTCTGTCCAAGCTGAAACAGCGTCGCTATGGGCTCGTGATCTCCGACTGGAACATGGAGCCGATGACGGGATTCGAACTCCTCCAGGAGGTGCGGGCCGATCAGTCCTTGAAGGAGACGCCCTTCATCATGGTGACGGCGGAATCGAAGACCGACAACGTGATCGCGGCCAAGCGGGCCGGCGTGAACAACTACATCGTCAAGCCCTTCAACGCCCAGACGCTCAGGTCCAAGATCGAGGCCGTCTGCGGCCATTGACGCGCGTGTAACGGCGGTCAGGCGTCCCCGCCCCAGACGAGTTCGTGCGTCGCGAAGGTCGGCGCGACCGCCTGCTGGCCGATCCAGGCTGCCGCCACCTCCCTGTCGATGAGGCCGTCGGCGAGTCCGAGTTCCGCCGCGTGGATGCCGCGCGCGACGAGGAGCGTGTCGAGGCCCGCCGCGTTCCCCCCTGCGATATCCGTCCGGACGGCGTCGCCGACGGCGAGCACCCGGCGGAGGTCGGGCTGGCGCCCGAGCAGCCCGGCGCCCACGGCGAGAGCCGATGCATAGACCGGCGGGTGCGGCTTCCCATACGTCACCGTGCGGCCCCCGATTTCCTCGTAGGCGGCCGCGAGCGCCCCGGCGCAGAGGATGAGCCTGTCCCCGCGCTCCACGACGAGGTCGGGATTGGCGCAGATCATCGGAAGGTTGCGCGCCTTCATCTCGCGCAGCCGGTCGGCGTAATCCGCGACCGTCTCGGTCTCGTCAGCGAAGAGTCCCGTGCAGACCACGTATTCCGCCTTGTCGAGACCGGCGGGGCGGGCGGACAGGCCGCGGAACAGGCCCAGATCGCGCTCCGGCCCGACATGGTGGAACGGGCGGGCGCCGCTCTCGGCGACCGCGTCGCGCGTGAGATCGCCCGAGGTCCGGATGGCATCGAAGGCGTCACGGGCGACGCCGAGCTGGGTGAGGTGGCCGATTACGTCCTCGCCCGGGCGGGGCGCGTTCGAGACGAGGACGACTTTACCACCGCCGGCCCGGTAGCGCCCGAGCGCTTGGCTTGCGGCCGGGAAGGCTTTGACGCCGTCATGCAGCACGCCCCAGACGTCGCACAGGAGGAGGTCGTAGCCCGACGCGATCTCCACCAGTCCATCGATGAAGGTGACGCTCCGCCGGGCGTGCGGCGGGACAGCCTCGGAAAGCCCGGAGGGCTGGGGAAGTTCGGCGACGGTCTCGTGCGACATGGGGGGCGGCTATGGGCTGGCCCGGACCGTGTCAACCGGCGCGGCGGAGCATGTCCCGGAAGGACGGCCGCCTTTCCGGGGCCGGTTCGCTGGGGGCCGGGGGATCTGGGGCCGTGGCCGGCGCAGGGGAGGCCGCCGGGTCGGCCCTGATCGATCGGGGGGTGCCGAGCGCCTCGCCCTGGGCCAGGGGAATATCCAGCTCGATGAGGTCGGGCACGTCGCTCTCGCGGTCGACGCCGCCTGCCACGATGCGGATTTCCGCCCGGGCCAGGGCCCGCAACCCTCCCCGCAGCTCCCCCCGATTCGGCGGGTCGAGCAGCAGCCCGCAACCGATCCGCGCGACGACGATCCCGCGTCGGGCCAACCCGTCCCAATCTGCCGAGAGATCGGTCACCTCGGTCAGCGCGATCTCGGGCCCGAGCGACACGAGTTGGGTAAGCGCCTCGTGCTCGTTCGCATCGAGCGAGGCGTAATGGTGCTGCTGGATCGACAGCATCACGCGCCGGGCCGCCTCGGGCTCGGAGGCGAAAAGCCGCGCCGTCTCGGCCCGTGCATCCGCGGACCGGAGCAGGTCGGGCGCGATCGGGCAAACGATGGCCGCACCCCCCTCGCGCCCCGCCAGGTGACGGGCGATCGCGAAGACACGCGCGAGGGCCTGCCGGTCGAAGTCGGATGCGCGGCCATGCCGGCGCAGGATCGGCATCACTTCCGCTGCAGGGCGCAGGGCGGACGCCTCGTCCCCGTCCGCGATCCTGAGCCGCGGCTGCGCTTCGAAGAAGCGCGTCCGCCTCTGCGGCAGCGTGACGATGGCCTGGAGGTGGAGTTCGACGCGGCCTGCATCCAGGGCCGCCAGCACGGCATTCTCCCCCGCGACGTCCGCCTCGGACGGAGCCGGCGATACCGTTTCATGGGCGGCCGCGCCGGGTGCGAGCTTCTTCAGGATGGCGGCGGCGGTCCGGGCGAAATCCTCGCGGGAGGTGAGGTCGAGATCCAGGATGGATGGCGAGACGTGGTCGGGCGCCCGCACGGCGGCCGGAACGGGGGTCGGCACGGCTGCCGGCATCTCCGTCCGTCGCTCACGGAGCGCCTGAAGCTGCAGCTCATGCCCGCCCAGCGACTCGGCGAGGTCTCCGACCAGGCGCCCGAGGAGCTCGACATCCGAGGCGAGGCTTGCCTGGGCCGCCCCGGCCCGCAGGCCAGAATCCTCGCGCAATGCGTTGGCCCTTTCCTCCATCCGGAGCAGACGCTCGGACAGGGCGGTCAGCTCGGACGAGACCTTCGACTCGCGTCGCCGCCCTTGCCGGACGGATGCGAGGGCGAAGGCGAGCGTCGCGAGGCCCACCAATCCGGTCGTGGCGGCCATCGGCAGGGAGGGCCCGATCAGGACCAGCAGCAGAGCGCAGACGGCCCAAACGCCTCCCGAGAGCAGCGCGAAGCTGCCCCAATCGACCCGATCCTTCAGCTTCACCGGCATGAGGCAGATGCTCCGCGCTCGCACGTCTCCAAGTCGCGCGGCCAAGTCATCGCCGACGAGGTCGAAGGCGACAAGGGCGCGATCCGGTCCTGAACAGCTATCGTGGATCGAGGCCGCGCCTCGATCGTTGGTCACGGCACCAGAGGGGACGAGATGAACGACGACACGATCGAACTCGAGATGCGGATCGACGGCCTCGATACGGAAGGCGGGCTCCGGCACGCCGAGGAGGTCTTGCTGAGCCTCGATCCGGACGCGACGCTGCGCCTCGACCCCGAGACCGGCATCGCCCATCTCCGCACGACCCGTCAGGCCCTCGAGATCGAGGACGCCATGACCCGCGCCGGGCTCCAGGTCACAGCCGCCACGGGCTGATCAGATGCGCGCCTCGGTCGTTGGCGAGGCGGGAAAAGGCGTGTAGCGTCGGAGGCTGATTGACACGAGGATGGACCATGTCCGGAGCCCGCAGCTTTAAGGCCGCCAACGATTCCGCGCCGAACGATCTCAGCGCCTGGTGGCTGCCTTTCACCGCGAACCGCTCGTTCAAGCAGCGGCCGCGCATCATCGCGCGCGCCAAGGACATGTATTACTACACCCCGGACGGTCGCGAGGTGATCGACGGGTCGGCCGGCCTCTGGTGCGTCAATGCCGGGCATAACCGCGAGCCGATCGTCGCGGCGATCCAGGCGCAGGCGGCCGAGCTCGACTTTGCCCCGTCCTTCCAGTTCGCGCACGGGACCGGCTTCACGGTCGCGAGCCGCATCGCCGAACTCGCGCCGGGCGACCTCGACCACGTCTTCTTCTGCAATTCCGGTTCGGAGGCCGCCGATACGGCGCTGAAGATCGCGATCGCCTATTGGCACACGCAGGGCCAGGGCCAGCGCAGCCGCCTGATCGGGCGCGAGCGCGGCTATCATGGCGTCGGCTTCGGCGGCATCTCGGTCGGCGGCATCGTGTCGAACCGCAAGATGTTCGGCTCGCTCCTCAGCGGCGTCGATCACCTGCCCCACACCCACAATCGCCAGGAACAGGCGTTTTCGCGCGGCGAGCCCGAATGGGGCGCGCATCTGGCCGACGATCTCGAGCGCATCGTCGCCCTCCACGACGCCTCGACCGTCGCGGCCGTGATCGTCGAGCCGATGTCCGGCTCGACCGGCGTCCTGCCGCCGCCCAAGGGTTACCTGAAGCGCCTGCGCCAGATCTGCGACAAGTTCGGCATCCTCTTGATCTTCGACGAGGTCATCACCGGCTTCGGACGCACCGGCTTCGCCTTCGCGGCCGAGCGCTACGGCGTCATCCCGGACATGATCACCTTCGCCAAGGGCGTGACCTCCGGCACCGTGCCGATGGCCGGCGTGATCGTCCGCAAGGGCATCCACGACGCCTTCATGACCGGGCCGGAGCACGTGATCGAGCTTTTCCACGGCTACACCTATTCCGGCCATCCGCTCGCCTGCGCGGCGGCCCTCGCCACGCTCGACGTCTACCGGGACGAGAAGCTGTTCGAGCGGGCTCTCAGCCTCGAGGATGCCTGGGCGGATGCGATGTTCAGCCTGAAGGGTCTGCCGAATGTGCTCGACATCCGCACGCTCGGTCTCGTCGGCGCCGTCGAACTCGCGTCGCGACCCGACGCCGTCGGCAAACGCGGCTACGAGGCGATGGACCTGGCCTTCCAGGAGCACGGCCTCATGTTCCGGGCCGCGGGCGACACGCTCGCCCTGTCGCCGCCGCTCATCATCACGGAAGACCAGATCGGCGAGATCGTCGACAAGCTGGAGAAGGTCATTCGCGCGGTCGCCTGAGCGGCACCCGCTTTACTGCGTCGAAGAGGAGGAAGAGGCAGCGCCCCTTCCTCCCCATTCCGCTCAATCGATGACGTCGACGATGCGGCGGGTCCGCGGGTCGACGAGGACATAGCGGTCGTTGACGACCGTGTAGCGGTAGCCGCCCGTCGAGTCGTATTCGCTCGGCACGTCGTAATAGGTCACGCCGTCGTCCGGCAGCACGACGCCGACCCGGACCTCTTCGCGGTAGCGGTAGGACGGACGACGCTCACGCCCGACATACTCGCGGAAGCGCGGACGCTGCTCGACGCCGAGGATCCCGGCGACGGCTCCCGTCGCGCCACCCACGACACCGCCGATCACGCCGCCCACGGCACCGCCGACCGGTCCGGCCGCACGTTCACCGGCAGCAGCACCGTCCGCGGCACCACGTCCGACGCCCTGGGCGTTGACGGCGAACGGGACGGCAATCAAGGCGACCGCAAATGCGGCGCCGCTCATGAAACGAGTCATATTATCCTCCTCAGGAACCCCCCCGAAGCCTCCTCAACATGCGATTCAACGTTCGGTTCCGATGTAGATCTGGAAATCGATACACTCGCGCGGGCCGGCTGAGCTTGCGATACGAGGCTAATATTACACGTCATCATGCGCCAGCTCTCGAGAGGACGCAGCCTCTGTCCGAGCGACAGCTTGCGGGTCGTAGGAGCGCGCGTTAGGACCGCGCCTCCCTGAATGTGCGAATGCTGTCATGTCCAAGCCCGACATCATGAAGGCGCGGCTGCCGCGCGGATTTGCCGATCGGCCTGCAGCGGACCTCGCCGCCACGCACCGCATGCTGGAGGCCATCCGCGAAACCTACGAGCTGTACGGGTTCGAAGGCGTGGAGACGCCCTTCGTCGAATACACCGAGGCCCTGGGCAAGTTCCTGCCGGACCAGGACCGGCCGAACGAGGGCGTCTTCTCCTTCCAGGACGACGACGAGCAATGGCTCTCGCTCCGCTACGACCTGACCGCGCCGCTCGCCCGCCACGTCGCCGAACGCCTCGACGCGCAGAGCCTGACGCTGCCCTACCGCTCCTACCGGGCCGGCTGGGTTTTTCGAAACGAGAAACCGGGCCCGGGCCGCTTCCGCCAGTTCATGCAATTCGACGCCGATACGATCGGGTCGGCCTCGCCCGCGGCCGATGCCGAGATGTGCATGATGATGGCTGACACGCTGGAACGCGTGGGCATCCCGCGCGGGTCCTACGTCGTGAAGGTGAACAATCGAAAGGTGCTCGACGGCGTGATGGATGCCATCGGCCTCGGCGGAGAGGAGAATGCTCCTCGGCGCCTGACCGTTTTGCGGGCACTGGACAAGTATGACCGCCTCGGCCCGGTGGGCGTTCGGCTGCTACTCGGAAATGGCCGAAAGGACGAAAGCGGCGATTTTACAAAGGGTGCAGGACTGGCCGACGAGGCTATTGGGAAGCTCACCATATTCCTTGCCGTCCAAAGCACAATAGCTCTTCAAGATGTCACAAGCACCGTTCGTCGAGAAAATCATCCTCCGGGGGACGTCCACACTTTCGAACCGATGGGGGGAGGTGACCCTAGCTATTTTATTGAGAGCACCAAAGCCACACTTGATAGCCTTACACAGCACTTCGGCTCGAGCGCTGCAGCAGCGGAGGGGATTGCTGAGCTGAATGCTATTTCGGAGTTTTGTATATCTGCAGGTTATGAGCTGGATCGCATTCGCATCGACCCCTCCGTGGTACGCGGCCTGGAATACTACACCGGCCCCGTCTTCGAAGCCGAACTCACCTTCCCCGTCGTGAACGAGGACGGTGAGACCGTCCGTTTCGGCTCCGTCGCCGGGGGAGGGCGCTATGACGGGCTCGTGGGACGTTTCCGTGCCGAGCCGGTGCCGGCGACGGGCTTTTCGATCGGCGTCTCGCGCCTGATGGCCGCGCTCCAGCACGTGAAATCGCCGATCGTCACAGGCGAGGCTAGCCTCGGGCCGGTCGTCGTCCTCGTCATGGATCGCGACCGGATCGCGGATTACCAGCGCATGGTCGCGCGGCTGCGCAGTGGTGATGACGGCAAATTCGAGCCAGTTCGGGCTGAGCTTTATCTCGGCTCGGCCGGCATGAAGGCGCAGATGAAATATGCCGATCGGCGTCGCGCGCCTTGCGTGGTGATCCAGGGGTCGCAGGAGCGCGAGCGCGGCGAAGTGCAGATCAAGGACCTTCGCGAGGGAGCGCGGCGGGCTGGCTCCGAGGCGTCGGCGGCGTCGAATGCAGAATATCGCGCGGCGCGTCTCGCGCAGGAATCCGTCTCCGAAAGCAGGCTCGTGGACGAGGTCCGACGGGTGCTGGCTGCCCAGGGCGGCGAATAACGTTCCGCACTACTGGTCAAGCGCGGAACATCCTGCAAACTAGGCTGTTAGCCGGTCAAGCTTGGCCTTGGGAGTGTTCGATGGCGCGCAAGAAGGACGAGGACGGAAAATCCGACAAGAAGGGGCGGGCTGACACGGAAGCCGGTTCTGCCGCGAAGCCGCGCCGGGGCCGCCCGCCGGGCGCCGCCTCCGCGACCCGGGCGGCCTCGGCCCGGAAGACCAGCAAATCCTCCCTCGAAGCTGTCCGCGTCCCTGTCGCCGACACCGCTCGGCTGGCGAGCGAGAGCGCCGGAAAGGCCAAGAAGAAGGCCAAGAAGGCGCTGAAATCGGCGAAGTCCCGCGCCCGCGACCTCGTGCCGGACGCGCCCTCGCTGTCCGGGATGCCCGGCATGGTCGGCGACGCCTTCAAGTCGATCGGCACCCAGATCGCGGGTGCGCTGAACACCGATGTCGGCCGCGTGATGATGGCCGAACTTCTGATGTATGTGGCGAAGACGCTGACCAAGGCCGCTTCCGAGACCGACGCGGCCGAGAACGCGAAATCGGCGCTGGTGAAGGCAGGCGCCAAAGTCGGCGCGGCTGCGGCCGATGCAGGCGCCCGCATGGTCGAGACCGGCCATTCCGCGGCGGAGACCGGCGCCAAGATGCTCGAGGAAGGCCGCGCGGCTGCCGGCGATGGCGCGTCTGCGGTCGGCGCGGCCGCGAGCGACGCGGTCGGCGGCGCGCGGGACCTCGTGCGCGAGGTGGCGCAGGCCGCTGTCGGCGCCGTGGGCGGCGTCGTCGCCGATGCCGCCAAGAAGGCGATCTCGCGGCGGACGAAGAAGCCGACCGGCGATGCCGGGGCCCCGGCGGCGAACAGCGCAAGGCGTAGTGCCGGCCCGGCACGTCCCCGTCCGGCAGCGGCAGCGGGAGCCGCAAAATCCGGCTCCGAGGCGAGCACCATCACGGCCGACGCGGGACATCGTCCGCCGGTCATCTGATCGCTCCGCGATAGGAGGCTCATCGAGGGTCGCGCCTCGATGGGCCTCATGCGCTCGCGACCGCCCGACGCGGTCGGGGGTCTGGCCCTTATCTTCACCGTTCCCCTGAAAAGCCTTCGCGCTGTCGAGGCTTCTCGGCTAGGGACCCGGCATGATGACGCGACATGCGGCCGGGCCGGGCGATGCCCTCCTGCGACTCTTCGAGGATCAAGGCTTCGAACGGGTCGAGACACCCGTCCTGCAGCCGGCTGAGCTGTTTTTCGACCTCTCCGGCGAGGACATCCGCCGTCGCCTGTTTCTGACGCAGGACAATGCCGGGGCGGAATTCTGTCTTCGGCCGGAATACACGATCCCGGTCTGTCGCCAGCACGTCGCCTCCGGCGAGCTCGTGGGTGCGTATTGCTATCTCGGGCCGGTCTTCAGGCAGCGTAGCGAGGGGCCCGCGGAATTCCACCAGGTCGGCGTGGAATCGATCGGGCGCGCCGACATCTCTCCGGCGGATGCCGACATCCTGAGTCTCGCCCTCGATGGATTCGCCCTCTCGCCAAGGCTCGGCGGCTATGATGTGCGCGTCGGCGACATGGGCCTCCTGAGCGTGGTCTTCGCGGAACTGGGCCTCGCGCCGCCGGTGCAGCGCCGTCTCATCCGCTCGCTCGCGGGCGGCCAAGGTGCCGACGTTGCGCTCGAGCCCGACAGCCGCGCGGCCGGCTCGGATTATGCCGGGCTCCTGGCCGCGATCGAAGGGCAGGATCCCAAGGCGGCGCGTGCCTTCGTCGAGGACGTGATCTCCATCGCCGGCATTTCCCGCGTCGGGGGACGGAGTGCGGGCGAGATCGCGGACCGCTTCCTGGCCAAAGCCGAGAACAGGTTCGGGACGCTCGGCGATCGCGAGCGCGAGGTCTTGCGGCGCTATCTCGCGATCGCGGGTGACCTCGACGAAGCGGCGGACGCGATCCGGTCCCTTGCTTCGGACGAAAAGCTCGATCTCGCGGCCGCGCTCGACATCTTCGACGAACGGACCGGCTTCATCGCAGCCCGGGGCATCGATCTCGCCCGGCTCCGCTTCGCGGCCGATTTCGCCCGCACCCTCGACTATTATACGGGCTTCATCTTCGAGATCCGCGATGCTGGCCGGCCGGAAGGCTGGTACGTGGCGGCCGGGGGGCGCTACGACCGGCTGCTGCAGCATGTCGGCGCCAGGGCGCCCGTGCCGGCGGTCGGCGTGTCCTTCTGGCTCGACCCGGAGCCTGTCCGATGAACGACTATCCCCTCGTCATCGCCGTTCCGTCGAAGGGCCGCCTGCAGGAGAATGCGGCCGCCTTCTTCGCGCGGGCGGGCCTCCCCGTCCGGCAGGCGCGCGGCGGGCGCGACTACCGGGGTTCGCTCGTCGGCGTGCCGGGTGCCGAAATCCTGTTCCTGTCCGCCGCCGAGATCGTGAGCCAGCTTGCCTCGGGCGGCGCCCATCTCGGCGTGACGGGCGAGGACCTGTTGCGCGAGGGCGTGGACCGGGTCGAGGAGAAGCTCGAACTGATCACGCCACTCGGCTTCGGCAACGCCAATGTCGTGGTCGCCGTGCCGCAATCCTGGATCGACGTGCGCAACATGGCCGATCTCGACGAGGTCGCCCACGCCATGCGGGCGCGGCACGGACGCCGGCTGCGGGTCGCGACCAAATACCTGAACCTCACGCGGCGGTTCTTCGCCGAGAAGGGCGTGCTCGAATACCGCATCGTCGAGAGCCCGGGTGCGACCGAGGCCGCGCCGCAATCCGGCACCGCCGACGTGATCGTCGACATCACGACGACCGGCGCCACGCTGGCCGCGAACGGCCTCAAGGTCCTGGACGACGGGACGATCCTCCGGTCGGAGGCGAACCTGGTCGCCTCGCTCGGGGCCTCGTGGGGCGAGCGGGCTAGGGTCGTCGCCCGCACGGTGCTGTCCCGCATCGCGGCCGAGGAGGTGGGGCGCACGACCCGCGAGGTGCGGGCCGGGATCGATCCGGACCGTCCGGAGATCGCCGACATGGCAGCCCGTTTCGGGACGAGCCGGCCCGCCGGGCGCGCCAGCGCGACGGAGCTGATCCTGCATTGCCCGACCGACGCGGTCTTCGCGGTCGTGGACGGACTCCTGGCCGCCGGGGCCGAGGACGTCGCCGTGCACCGGCTCGACTACGTGTTCCGGACGGGGGAGCCGCTCATCTCGCGGCTATTCAGCCGGATTGGCGAGGAGGTCGACGGCGTCGCGGCAGGCTCGGCCGGTTTGCCCTAATCTTGCGCGAATTTCATGATTGCCGAAGGATGGGATCAATCGGGACGGGACATGCGTAGGCTCGCCATTCTTTCACTCCTCGGCATCGCCGCGTTCGCGAGCGTGGCCGAGGCCCAGTCGCGCGGCAAGCGCGGCAACGAGGATCAGCAGACCCCCGGCTTCGAGCCGCTGAAGAAGCAGGAGGAAAAGCGGTTCCCGCTCGGCAGCTCCTGGATCGCCATCAGCATCAACGGGAAGGCCTTTTCCGGGACCGAACGTCCGGCCTTCTCCGTCGACGAGCAATTCCGGGTCCAGGGCTTCGGCGGCTGCAACAGCTTCTCCGCGACCGCCTTCCCGCTGCGGGCCCAGGGCATCGCGGTCGGCCCGCTCGCGCTGACGAAGCGCAGCTGCGACAAGGGCGTGATGGCGACCGAGATGTCCTTCCTGACCGCGCTTCGAACCTCGGCCAAGTGGGACACGCAGATCGGAAGCCTCGTCATCCGGGGTCCGAATGGCGAGCTGAAATTCGAGCGCTCCCTCTGACCGACCCGTCGCGGCCCGATAGGCCGGGACGCCGATGCCGCGTCCGGTGTTGCGACAGGCCGTTTCTCCGCTAGAGAGTCTGGATGCGGAGCCCGTCCTGCTCGGCATCGGCACACATTTCACCACGGTACGGCTTGCGGCCCGGTCACGGGCGAGGGACGACCCTCGCCCTGCGCCGACAGGCGACGCGACGCGCAGGGAACGATAGATGAAGGCGCTCACCATCGTCATCGGCGCATTCGCGCTCGCGAACCTGCCGATCGGCAAGCTCCCGATCTACGTGACGCTGAGCGGCTTCGCGCTTGCCGCGATCGTCTATGCCGCGCGGCAGATCTCGCCCTATCTCCGCATCTTCGTCGTGATGTACGCGCTGGGCTATCTGCTGCTCGCCTCGGCCACGCTGCTCGGCGAACTCGGACTTCTGCCGGACCTCGTCGTCAGCCTGTTGCCGCCCGCCTTCTCGGCCTCGGCGGCGGGGGTCTTCGCCGCGATCGTGTTCGGCGCGTCCTTCATCCCGGTGATCCGGACCATCACGACGCTCGCCGATCCCTATTTCTACGCGACGACCCCTTCCTCGGGCTTCGGGCGCCTGTTCTCCTGGCTCGGCGCGACGGAAGGCCAGGTCGGATCCAGGCTCGTCGCCCTGCTGATCGCGATCAATTTCGTCCAGGTCGGCATGCAGATCCGGCTGAATCTCTGGTCGCGCGACCTGTTCAACGCGCTCCAGGAGAAGAATACGGACGCCTTCTGGTATCAGATCTTCGTCATCTTCTGCCCCTTGGCCGCGATCTGGATCGCGATCGCGGTCTACGAGGTCTTCGTCGACAGCGCGTTGCAGATCCGCTGGCGCACCTGGCTGACGCGGCGGACGGCCGCGCGTTGGCTCGATAACGGCACGCATTATCGCATCCCGCTGATGAGCTCGGACACGGACAACCCGGACCAGCGCATCCAGGCAGACATCCGGCTCTTCATCGCGCAGACGATGAGCCTGTCGATCCAGTTGCTGTCACAGGCGGCGACGCTCGTCTCCTTCGTCATCATCCTGTGGACGCTGTCGCGCGATTTCGTCATCCCGGGGACGGATCTCGTGATTCCGGGATTCCTGGTCTGGCTCGTGATCGCCTACGCCGTCATCGGTACCTGGCTGACGCACCTGATCGGGCGGCCCCTCATCGCGCTCGACTTCCGGCAGGAGACGGTGGAGGCGGATTTCCGCTTCTCGCTCGCGCGGCTTCGCGAATACGGCGAGCAGGTCGCGCTCCTTCGGGGCGAGAAGGCGGAGACCCAGCGGCTCGACCACAGCTTTTCGCGGGTGGTCGCGAACTTCCTGCAAATCCTGTCCCGTCGGATGAAGCTGACGACCTTCACGGCGGGCTACAGCCAGCTCAGCGTCATCTTTCCCTACGTGCTGGCAGCGCCGTCCTATTTCGTCGGCAAGATCACGCTCGGGCAGTTCCAGCAGACGGCCGGCGCCTTCAACCGGGTGGAGACGGCGATGTCGTTCTTCATCTCGGCCTACTCGACCCTGGCATCGTACAAGGCGAATGTGGATCGCCTCACGACGTTCAACGACTCGATGAGCCGAGCCGAGGCGGTCGGCCGCGAGACGTCGCTCGCCGTGCGGACCTCGGGCGAGGAGCATGATCTCACGCTCCAGGATGTGCGGCTGTCGCTTCCGGATGGCCGGGCGATCGTTCATGTCGACGGCTTCACCTTCGAGGAAGGGCCGTCCGTCCTCGTTACCGGTCCGTCGGGCTCCGGAAAATCGACCCTGCTGCGGGCGATCTCCGGGATCTGGCCGTTCGGGTCCGGGCAGGTCCATGTGCCGCCGGGCCGGAAGATGATGCTGATCCCGCAAAAGCCCTACATCCCGGTCGGTACGCTGCGGGCCGCGGTGACCTATCCCGGGCTCGACCAGCAATACGGGGACGAGGACATCCGGTCCGCTCTAGCCGCCGTGAATCTCGGCCACCTCACGGACAATCTCGATCTCGAGGACAATTGGGCGCACCACTTGTCCGGCGGCGAGCAACAGCGCCTGTCGCTGGCGCGCGCGCTCTTGGCCAAGCCCGACTGGCTCTTCCTCGACGAGGCGACGGCCTCGCTCGACGAGCCGATGGAGGCGATTGCCTACGGCATCATCGCCGAGCAACTGCCGAATACGACGGTGGTCTCGATCGGCCACCGCTCGACCCTGATCGCGATGCACGACAAACAGGTCGTGATGCACAAGGAGGAGAGCGGGCTGTTCGATCTCCGCGAGAAGACCGCGCAGGTCCGGCCGAGCCCGGCCCCGGTCGCGGAGTAGCACGCAGCACGGCACAAGCGACGATCACCGCAGCCGGTCGAGCAGTCCGACCAGCGTCGCGCGCTCGGCGGGACCGAGCGGCTCGAGCGTCGCCTCCGTCACGGCAAGCGCCCGCGGCACGCTGGCCCGATAGGCGTCGAGGCCGGCGGGCGAGAGGCGGAGCAGGAGGCGGCGACGGTCGGCAGGATCGGGCCGGGTCTCGACGAGGCCGCGGCGGGCGAGCCGCTCCACGACGCCCTTGATGGTCGCGACGTCCGTCGCAACGAGGCGTCCGAGATGGTTCTGGGAGCATTCGCCGATATCGGCGAGCCGGGACATGGCCGCCCATTGCAGGGGCGTCAACTCCTCGCCGAAGGCGGCGGAGAAAATCACCGCGTGGCGCTGCTGCACCTGTCGCAGGACGAAGCCGACCTGGTCGTCGAGCACGTAGCCCGGCACGTCGTCCGGGTCGGATCCCGTTCGCGCCGAACCCTCCGGCGCGAGCGCGCTCACTTCTCGACGAAGGCTTTCTCGATCACGTAGTCGCCCGGGACGCCGTGATTGCCTTCCTTGAAGCCGGTCCCGTCGAGCAGCACGCGGAGATCGGCCAGCATGGCCGGGCTGCCGCAGAGCATGACCCGGTCATGCGCGCGCTCCAACGTCTCGATCCCGCAATCCTCGAAGAGCTTGCCCGTGGTGATGAGGTCCGTAATGCGGCCCCGGTTGCGGAAGGGCTCGCGCGTGACCGTCGGGTAGTAGAGGAGCTTCTCGGCGATGAGTTCGCCGATGAGTTCGTCCTTCGGCAGCGTCTCCGTGATCATCTCGCCATAGGCGAGTTCGTTCACCTGCCGGCAGCCATGGACCAGGATCACCCGGTCGAAGCGGTCGTAGGTCTCCGGATCCTTGATGATGGACAGGAAGGGCGCGAGCCCGGTCCCTGTCCCCATCAGGTAGAGGTTGCGGCCCGAATGGAGGTTGTCGAGGACGAGCGTGCCGGTCGCCTTGCGGCTGACGATGATCGGGTCGCCGACCTTCAAATGCTGAAGGCGCGAGGTGAGCGGACCCTCCTGCACCTTGATCGAGAAGAATTCGAGCCGCTCCTCGTAATTGGCCGAGACGACGCTGTAGGCGCGCAGGAGCGGCTTCTCCCCGACCTTGAGGCCGATCATCGTGAATTCGCCGTTTCGGAAGCGAAATGATGGGTCGCGCGTGGTGGTGAAGGAGAACAGCGTGTCGGTCCAGTGATGGACGGACAACACGCGTTCCTCGTTGAAATTGCTCATCGAAAGCTGGTCCGTTCCGGATCGTGCCGCCGACATAGCGCGAAGCGGTCAAAACGCCAGGGCAACGCGAAAGATTGGTAAGCTTCCAGTCTGACGGCATCGTCGTTGCGACAGGGTCGTTCGTACACTAACAAACTGGGCCGAACAACACGCAGCGGGTTCGGCGCACGGAGATCGACATGGCCCATGATGCCACACCGACCCTCGATCCGAATGCCAAGCTCGTCATCCGCAACATCGGCCTCCTTCTCTCGGGGGACCTGAACCGGCCCATTCTCGACGCCGACACGCTCGTTGCCGTCGGTGGCCGCATCACGGCGATCGGGCGGGCCAAGGATGTCGACCAGGAAGGTGCGACCACGATCGTCGACGCCCGCGGCTCGGCGCTCGCGCCGGGCCTGATCGACAGCCACGTCCATCCAGTCGCAGGCGACTGGACGCCGCGGCAGAACCAGCTCGGCTGGATCGACTCGACCCTGAACGGCGGCGTCACCACGATGATCTCGGCCGGCGAGGTGCATACGCCGGGCCGGCCGCGCGACGTGGTCGGCCTGAAGGCGATGGCGATCTTCGCCCAGCGCGCCTTCACGGCCTTCCGGCCCGGCGGCATGAAGATCCATGCCGGCGCCCCGGTGATCGAGCCCGACATGGTCGAGAGCGACTTCAAGGACCTGGCGGAGGCGGGCGTAAGACTTCTCGGCGAAGTAGGACTCGGCGGCGTCAAGGACGGCCCGACCGCCAAACGCATGGTCGGCTGGGCGCGGAAATACGGCATCCAGTCGACGATCCATACCGGCGGGCCCTCGATCCCGGGTTCCGGCCTGATCGATTCCGCCGTGGTGCTGGAAGCCGATACCGACGTCGTCGGGCACATCAACGGCGGGCACACGGCCCTGCCGGACCGCGAGATCCGCTGCATCTGCGAGGGCTGCGGGCGCGGGCTCGAACTCGTCCATAACGGCAATGAGCGCGCCGCCCTCTACACGCTCCGGATCGCCCGCGAGATGGGCCAGCTCGACCGCGTCATCCTCGGCACCGACGGCCCCGCCGGCTCCGGCGTGCAGCCGCTCGGGATCCTGCGCATGATCGCGATGCTGTCCTCGATCGGCGACCTTCCGGCCGAACAGGCCTTCTGCCTCGGCACGGGCAACACGGCCCGGATGCGTGCGCTCGATTGCGGGCTGATCGAGGAGGGCAGAGCGGCTGACCTCGTGCTCCTCGACCGCGCCCAGCATTCCGCCGGCCGGAACCTCCTGGAATGCGTGCAGCTCGGTGACCTGCCGGGCGTCGGGATGGTCATCATCGACGGCGTGCCGCGCATCGGGCGCTCGCGCAACACGCCGCCGGCCGACAAGATGCCGGAGGTGGTGGCCGGATAAGAGAGCTGCCGTGAGCGCCGTCCACAACGAGCGCGTCAAGCTGACGGCAGCGTATCTCAACGCCGCTGCAGCAGCATGCTTCGCGGCTGGCGTCGTCGCTCCGTTAGCCGCCGCGGTGTTTGGCTTGACGAGCGGGAATGCCGGGCTTTCCACATTGACTCTGGTGATCGGTGTCACGATCTTCTTCGTAGCCTCGCTCTGTCTGCATTTCGCGGCGCGCTACATCCTGAGGGGACTGAGGTCGTGAACGATATCCAGATACTGGCTTTCGTGGTTGTGCCGGGCGCAGCTGTCGCCATGGGATGGGGGCTTGCCATCTGGGCTCGTCACTACGCCGACTGAGTCACACCGCCAGATACGCGTCCCTGACCTCCGCACTCCCTTCGAGCTCGGCCATCGTCCCGTCGAACCTCACGCGGCCGCGCTCGATGATCACCGCCCTGTCGGAGATGAGCCGGGCGAAGTGCAGATTCTGCTCGGACAGGACGACCGACACGCCCTCGCGCTTCATGGCCAGGATCGCCTGCGCCATCTCCTCGACGATCTTCGGCGCGAGCCCCTCGGAAGGCTCGTCGAGGAGGACGAGGCTCGGATTGCCCACCAGCGTGCGGGCGATGGTCAGCATCTGCTGCTCGCCGCCGCTCATCCGGCCGCCGGGCCGGCCCCGCATCTCGCCAAGATTGGGGAAGAGGCCGTAGAGCTTCTCGGGCGTCCAGGTCGCGGCGCCGGCGCGGGCCGGCTGGCGGCCGACCTCGAGATTTTCGGCGACCGTCAGTTCGGTGAAGATGCGGCGGTCCTCCGGCACGTAGCCGAGCCCGGCCCGGACGATCTCGTGCGTCGGCAGGCGCGACAGGTCGCGGCCGTCGAACACGACCCGGCCCTCGCGCTTGGCGAGGAGGCCGACGATCGCCCGGAAGGTGGTCGACTTGCCGGCCCCGTTGCGGCCGAGCAGTGCCACGACCTCGCCCGCGCCGACGGCGAGCCCGATATCGAACAGGATGTGGGCCGGCCCGTACCAGCCGTTCAGGCCCGAGACCTCAAGCATGGGCGACCTCGGCCGCGTGGCCGTATGTCAGGCCTTCGCCGAGATAGGTCGCCCGCACGGCCGCGTTCTCGCGGATCTCGGCCGGCGGGCCCTCGGCGATGATGCGGCCGCGATCGAGCACGATGACCCGGTCGGCATGTTCGAAGACGACGTCCATGTCGTGTTCGGTGAACAGGATGCCGAGCCGCGCGTCGCGGGCGATCTTGGCCGCGAGGCGCATCATCTCGATCCGCTCGGCCGGGGCCATGCCGGCCGTGGGTTCGTCCATCAGGAGAAGGGCGGGCTTGTTCGCCAGCGCGACCGCGAGTTCGAGTCGCTTCAGGTCGCCATAGGCGAGCTCGCCGCAGGCGCGGCCGGCCGACTGCGCCATCCCGACGAGCGCGCAGAGAGCGTCGGCCTCCGCCACGAAGGACGCTCCCGCATAGCCCGCGATCCGGCCGATTCTGCCCGCCCCGGAGAGGAGCGCGACCTGCACGTTCTCCCGCACCGTCATCGACGGGAAGGTCGCGGTGATCTGGAAGGTCCGGCCCACGCCGAGCCGCGCCACTTCGCGCGGGGGAAGGCCGGTGATGTCCCGCCCCGACACGGCAACCCGGCCGGCATCGGGCGCGACCTGCCCGTTCAGCATGTTGAAACAGGTGGATTTCCCGGCCCCGTTCGGGCCGATCATCGCGAGAAGCTCGCCGGCCTCGAGCGTGAACGAGACGTCGCGCACCGCATGCACGCCGCCATAGGCTTTCGAGAGGTGTTCGACCGAGAGGAGCGGGCCCGTCACTCGGCAGGCCTCAGCGTTTCGGCTCTCGACCCCGAGAGCCGGTCCCGGTAGCGGGCGCGAAGCTCCGCGAGCGAGCCCACGATGCCGCGTGGGAAGGCGACCACGAGGACGATGATCAGGAGCCCGAGCACGAGCTTCGAGGCGTCGGTGTAGCTCATGAGGACGATCGTCAGCGTCCGGAAGACGAGGGCGCCGACCACGGCCCCGGACACGGTCTCGACGCCACCGAGCAGCACCATGACGAGGCCGTCGACCGACAGCGGGATGCCGAGATTGTCCGGAAAGACGCTGCCTTTCAGGAAGGCGAACAGCGCTCCTGCGAGGCCGGCCACCGCGCCCGCGAGCGTGAAGGCGGCCCATTGCACGCGGCCCCGGTCGATCCCGATCGCCTCGGCCCGAAGCGTCGAATCGCGCACGGCCCGAAGCGCGAAACCGAACGGCGAGAACACGACGACGCGGAGCGCCGCGATGCCGAGCGCCGCCGCCGCGAGCGTGAGATAGAAGAACGCGGTCGGGCTTGCCGCCCAGGCGGGCGGCCAGACGCCCAGGATGCCATTATCGCCGCCGGTGACGCCGGTCCATTGAAAGGCGACCGACCAGGCGATCTGCGCGAAGGCGAGGGTCAGCATGGCGAAGTAGACGCCGGAGAGGCGGACGCAGAACCAGCCGAACAAAGCCGCACCGACGGCCGCGAGCCCGATCCCGGTCGCGATCGCGCCGGGCATCGGCCAACCGAGCGCCTTGGTGGCGAGCGCCGCCCCGTAGGCGCCGAGTCCGAAATAGGCGGCGTGCCCGAACGAGACGAGGCCTCCCGTCGACATCATGAATTGCAGGCTGGCCGCGAACAGCGCGAAGATCAGGAGCTCGGCCGCGACAGTGAGCAGGTAGCTGCCGGCCCCGAGCGGCAGCAGCGCCGCGACGATCACCGCGGCCGGGACTGCCACGCGTTCGCGCCGATCGAGCGGCCGCCAGGGCCGGATCACGGCCGCCACCGATGGTCGGGCTGGTCCTTCCGGCTTCCCGAACAGGCCGAAGGGCCGGATCACGAGGACGACCGCCATCACGGCGAAGACGAGGACGAGCGAGATCTGCGGCAGGATCAGGATGCCGAAGGCGTTCAGCTCCGAGACCAGGAGGGCGGCAACGAAGGCGCCCGTCACGCTGCCGAGGCCGCCGACCACCACGACGACGAAGACCTCGACGATGATGCGAAGGTCCATCGTATGGCTGACGGCGTCGCGCGGCAGCTGCAGCGCGCCGCCGAGGGCGGCGAGGAAGATGCCGAGCGCGAACACGGCCGTGAACAGCCATTTCTGGTTCACGCCGAGCGCCGCGACCATGTCCCGGTCCTGCGTCGCGGCCCGGACCAGGATCCCGAAGCGCGTCCGGTGGAACAGGAGCCAGAGGAGGCCCAGCACCGTCGGCCCGAGCACGACGAGGAACAGGTCGTAGAGCGGCACCGCCTGGCCGAGGATGTCGACGGCGCCGCGGAACCCCGGCGCGCGGCGCCCGACCAGGTCCTCGGGACCCCAGATCATGACGGCGAGGTCCTCGAAGACGAGGGTCACGCCGAAGGTGGCGAGAAGCTGGAACAACTCTGGCGCGTGGTAGATGCGGCGGAGAAGCACGATCTCGATCACGGCGCCCAACGCGGCCACCAGGAGCGCCGCGAGAACGAGACCGCCCCAGAAGCCGAGCCCGCCCGAGAAGCGGGTCGTCAACGAATACGCGACATAGGCGCCGGCCATGTAGAAGGCGCCATGGGCGAAATTCACGATCCGGGTGACGCCGAAGATGATCGACAGCCCGGACGCGACCAGAAACAGCGACGACGCTCCGGCGAGGCCGGTCAGGAACTGGACGAGGAGGAAGTCCACGGGTTCAGGCCACCGTCATTCCGGGCAGGCAACCCGGATGTTTCCGAGTTGCCTCTCTTCCAACTTCGGAAGTCGGGCAGGCTCGACTTTCGCTGCAGCACGCAGTGATGCCCCGCAGACCCGGAACCCACGGTTGGCGCCGCCGGTGAGTCGCTTCCAAGTCCCGTGAGCTTCCGTGGGTTCCGGGTTCTCGCTGCGCGAGCCCCGGAATGACGGGGAGGGGTCTCACCCCTGCGGCCGCATCTTCTTCACCTCGTCGTCGCTCGGCAGGAACTTGGCGCCGTCGCGATACTCGAAATCGACCATGACGCCCTTGCCGTCCTTGACGGTCGTGCGGCCCACATAAGCGCCCATGGTGGCCTGATGGTCGATGGCCCGGAAGGTGGAGGGGCCGAACGGCGTCGAGAACGAGATACCCTCGGCAGCTGCGATCAGCTTCTCGGTGTCGGTCGAGCCGGCCTTGGCGATGATCGCGGCGGCCGCGTTCACGAGCGAGTAGCCGACCACGGAGCCGAGCCGCGGATAGTCGCTGAACTTCGCCTGATAGGCCTTGTAGAAGGCGTTATGGACGTCGGTCTGGATGCCGTACCAGGGATAGCCGGTGACGATCCAGCCTTCCGGCGTCTCGTCCTTCAGCGGATCGAGATATTCGGGTTCGCCGGTCAGGAACGAGACGACGGCGCGGTCCTTGAACAGGCCGCGCGTATTGCCTTCGCGGACCAGCTTCACGAGATCGGGCCCGAAGGTGACGTTGAGGATCGCCTCGGGCCGCATCGCAGCGACCGCCTGAATCACCGGACCCGCATCGATCTTGCCCTGCGGCGGCCATTGCTCGCCGACCCATTCGATGTCGGGGCGCTTCTTGGACAGGATCTCCTTGAAGACCTTCACGGCCGACTGGCCGTATTCGTAATTCGGCGCGATCGTCGCCCATCGCTTCGCGGGAAGCTTGGCGGCCTCCTCGGCCAGCATCGCGGCCTGCATGTAGTTCGACGGCCTGAGCCGGAACGTGTAGCGGTTGCCGCCCGACCAGACCATGGCGTCGGTCAGGGGTTCGCCCGCGAGATAGAACATCTTCTTCTGCTTGGCGTAATCGGCGAGCGCGAGGCCGATATTCGAGAAGAAGCCGCCGGCGATCATGACGACCTCCTCGCGCGAGACGAGCTCGTTCGCGGCCGTGACGGCGTCGGCGGGCTTGCCGCCGTCATCCTTGGTGATGACGTTCAGCTTCCGGCCGAGCACGCCGCCCTTGGCATTGATCTCCTCGACGGCGAGCTGGATGCCCTTGCGGTAGGGCTCGGTGAAGGCCGGCAGGCCGGAATAGCTGTTCACCTCGCCGATCTTGATCTCGCCCTGCTGGGCGAGGGCGGGCCAGGTTGCCGCGGCGGCGCCCAGTGCCAGGGTGGTGAGCAGCACTCGTCTCGTGTTCATGCCTGTCCCCTTCTTCGTTCGGTAGTCCCGCTCACCCCGGCGGAAGCCGAGGCCCAGCCTGACCTGGATCCCGGCTTTCGCCGGGATGAGCGGCCTATTTCAATCCATCCTTGCCGACGATCTCGCCGATTGTCAGCCCGCCGACCCGCGGCAGCGGCCGGCCACCATCCGTCACGGCGACCGCAACCACGATCTCGTCCGCCCGCGGCGCGTCGGTCACCCGAACCTCCATGCCGTCGAAATGGCTCCGCACGAAGGCCGCATCCTTGTGTCCGAGCGGGATGTCGAAGGCGACACCCGGTCCGCCCCGCTTCTTCGAGGACGGGATCAGGGCCGCCCCGCCGCCCAGCGCCGCCCGGACGGGCGCGCCAAACTTCGGGTGCAAGATCGCTGCCGCGTGTTCGAGCTCGCCGTCCTCGCCGACGGCCGCCGCCTTGCCGTAGCTCTGGACCGCGACGCCCGGGATGCCGAGCGCCGCGATCGCCCGTTTGGTGAGGAGCGCGCCCAGTTCCTCGCCGATGGCGACGAGGTCGGACAGGTCCTCGACATAGCGGCCGGCGAAGGGGTTCCGGATCACGGCGACCGCAGCGGCGCGCCGGGTCGGCGGATCGACGGCGCGGCCCATCTCGGTCCGGGTCTCCTCGACCGTGACGACGATCTTGCGGATCTCGGCTGTCACGCTGCCATGCTCCTTGACCCCTTGCCATCCCCATCGGGCGCCATGCTGAGGAGCGGGCCGGAGGTCCGCGTCTCGAAGCACGCTCCGCCGGTGGTGCGTGCTTCGAGACGGCCGGCTTCGCCGACCTCCTCAGCATGACGCTGTCGGTGGAAGTTCGTTGCGACTGTCGACAGCATTTGCCCCTGCACATTCAGGGCGGCGGCCTCGATCAGCCCGCGGGCGATCAACGCCTCCGCCTTTGCCAGGCCGGCCGCGAGCGCCGACCGAATGTCGGCCGGCGACAAGCGACCGACGTCGCACGTGACGAGCAGGCCCCCGAGGTCGCTGTCGGCCTGGACCTCCCGCGCCGGCACCCGCGTCACGGCCGGATGCCCGGGCAGGTCGACGGCATTCGCGACGATCGTGGCGGCCGCGTCCGCCTCGGCGGCGGTGCGGGCCAGGATCGTCACGGCATCTGCGATGCCGAGCGAGAAGCTGCGGCCGCGCCAGCCGCTCGTTGCGATGCCCCGGACGGGGTCTCCGAACCGGATCGTGGCCGTGCCGGCGAGACGTGGCCGGTCGGGACGGTTGACCAGGCCGATGCGGACCTCTTCCCCCTCGGCGAGATAGAGCGCGATGTCGCCGCCATTGTTGACCGAGGCGCGGGCTAGGTCGGCGGCGCCGGTCATGGCGAGAAGGACCTCCTCGGCCACGGCACCGGCGACGGCCGCCATCGGCGTGATGAAGCCGTCGACGGCGAAGGGCAGGACGGCATGGTGCATCCGGCGCGCGACCCGGCCTTGCAGGCGGCATGCGGTCCCGTCGACCGGCCGTTTGAGGAGGGGGAGTTCGGTGCAGAGTTCGTCCAGGATGGTGGCAAAGCGGGCGGTGGCGGCGCGGTAGGCCTCGCGGACGGCGAGGTCCGCGTCTCCTCCCCCAGAGGGGGAGGGGGACCAGGCGAAGCCTGGTGGAGGGGGACCGTCCACAGGGTTGCGCGGGCACCCCCCTCCACCGCGCTTCGCGCGGTCCCCCTCCCCCTGCGGGGGAGGAGAGGGGCGGCGTCCAATTGCCTCGACCACGAGGTCGATCGGCCCGTGCTGCAGGTGCAGGCGGCGGCCGTCGGGGAGGAGGCGGGCGGTGGGCGGGATCACGCGAGCCGCCTCGCGGAGCCGCCGGCGAGCGGCCACGGATTGTCGTCCCGCTGCTGCACGGCCCGGCGGGCCGGGCCCGTACCGGCCCGGACGTCGTCGAGGCGGCGGACCTCGCCCATATGGCCGCCCAGCGCCTCGTAGTCGCGGAGCGGCAGCGAGAACTCGATCGGGGCGACGAGGGCCGGCGTCGGCACGTAGCCGAAGGCGTTGTCCGGCACCCGCGAGACGTCGACCATGAAGGTGATGCCGCCGCCCGGCCAGACATAGACCGGCGCGCCCCCGC